>NZ_VMND01000026.1:0-6902 GCF_013277555.1 Streptococcus sp. k-163
GAGCTGGTGTTGTTACATCTACTGGTTGTGATGGTTTCTTATTAGGTTCTGTTACTTTTCCTTTTCCTGGGATATCTTTCTTAGGAAGTTTGTCATTTGGTACTTCACCTGAACCATTGTCGCCAATCGTAACAGTGATTGTAATTGGGTTTCCATCTTTATCTTCACCAGGGATTTCTACCTTAGTTCCTGATGGGTATGGTTTTCCATCTTCTTTCTTAGGCGTTACTACTGCATCACCATTTGGTTTTTGATTAATTTCAATCTCAACTGGTTGTTCTGTTGTTGGAGCACCTGGTATTATCTTACTTGGCGTTTCAACTGGAACTTCTTCTGTTGGTCTACCTGGTTCTGTAATCTTACCTGTTCCTGGAACTTTACCTTCTGGTAATTCACTGTTTGGTACTTTACCTTTTCCGTCTTCACCGATTGTTACTGTGATTGGTCTTTATCTTTACCTGGAATTTCTACCTTAGTTCCTGGTGGGAATGTTGAACCATCTGGTCTCTTCGGTGTTACTGTTACATCACCTGTCTTAGGATCTTGTTCAACATCGAGTGTTGGTGTCTTATGAGCTGGTGTTGTTACATCTACTGGTTTTGATGGGTTCTTATTAGGTTCTGTTACTGTTCCTTTTCCTGGAACAGCTTTCTTAGGAAGTTTGTCATTTGGTACTTCACCTGATCCATTGTCACCAATTGTTACTGTGATTGGGTGATCCTTATCTTTACCTGGGATTTCTACCTTAGTTCCTGGTGGATATGGTTTTCCATCTGGTTTCTTAGGTGTTACAATCGCATTTCCATTTGGTTGTTGAGTAATTTCGATTGTAGGAGTTTGAGTTGTTGGTGTCTTAGGATCTGTTCCATTTGTGATTTCTTCCTCATCTGGAATGCCATCGTTGTCATCATCTGGATCAGTCACATCTGGAATGCCATCTCCATCTGTATCACGTTGAATTTTAACTGGAACTTTGACTACAACTTCTTCTGTGCCTTTTTTCAGTTTAACTGGAATTTCGACTGTGCGTTCTTCTTCTTTTGGTTCCCAATTGTCTACTGTTGGTGTTCCTACTAGATTTCCGCCGTTATCAACTGTTAAACCATTTACTGGTTTATCTGTTGTAATCGTTGTACCTGGTTTGTTTGGTGTGATTACCTTAGTATTTGCTGGGACTGGTGTTTTTTCTGGGACAGTTTTTCCTGTTACTGTTCCTGTTAATTTATCCGCTACTTTTGGATTTGCATCTTCTGTATCTGGAATTCCATCGTTGTCATCATCTGGATCAGTCACATCTGGAATACCGTCTCCATCTGTATCGCGTTGAATTTTAACTGGAACTTTGACTACAACTTCTTCTGTACCTTTTTTCAGTTTAACTGGAATTTCGACTGTGCGTTCTTCTTCTTTTGGTTCCCAATTGTCTACTGTTGGTGTTCCTACTAGATTTCCGCCGTTATCAACTGTTAAACCATTTACTGGTTTATCTGTTGTAATCGTTGTACCTGGTTTGTTTGGTGTTACTACCTTAGTATTCGCTGGTACTGGTGTTTTTTCTGGGACAGTTTTTCCTGTTACTGTTCCTGTTAATTTATCTGCTACTTTTGGAGTTGCATCTTCTGTATCTGGAATTCCATCATTGTCATCGTCTGGATCAGTCACATCTGGAATACCGTCTCCATCTGTATCACGTTGAATTTTAACTGGAACTTTGACTACAGCTTCTTCTGGGCCATTTTTCAGTTTAACTGGAATTTCGACTGTGCGTTCTTCTTCTTTTGGTTTCCAATTGTCTACTGTTGGTGTTCCTACTAGATTTCCGCCGTTATCAACTGTTAAACCATTTACTGGTTTATCTGTTGTAATCGTTGTACCTGGTCTATTTGGTGTTACTACCTTAGTATTTGCTGGGACTGGTGTTTTTTCTGGGACAGTTTTTCCTGTTGCTGTTCCTGCTAACTGATCTTGAACAGTGATTCTGATTGATTTGGTTGATGGCGTATTGTTTTTATCGTATGCTGTGATTCGTACTGTATAGAATCCTGTTTTGGCATTCGTAGTTCCTGTAATTTGACCATTTTCGTATTTTAATCCTTGTGGTAAATTGCTTACCTGAATTGGATTATTATCACGCATTCCAACTCCACCTGGATTATCTACAGCTGTTACAGGGATTGGTGTAATTGGTGTGTTTTTAGTTACTGTTGCGCTTTCTGCTGTAATTGTTGGGCCTGTTACGTCTTTTACTGTAACTGGTACATCTACAGTATCACTTGATCCATCTGGATATGTAACTTTAACTACCGCATTTCCTGCATTTCCTGCTGTTGCAGTTGAAGTTGGTTTACTTTGTACCGTTAATGTTCCAGGGCCATAATTTGTTACTTTTGCTTTTACTGCTTCATCTGTGATTGGCTGACCTTGGTTAACTGTTAACGTGTCTCCTGTCGGATTATATTTGCTAGCTTGCTCTTGAACAGTGATTCTGATTGCTTTGGTTGATGGCGTATTGTTTTTATCGTATGCTGTGATTCGTACTGTATAGAATCCTGTTTTAGCATTCGTAGTTCCTGTAATTTGACCATTTTCGTATTTTAATCCTTGTGGTAAATTGCTTACCTGAATTGGATTATTATCACGCATTCCAACACCACCTGTATTATCTACAGCTGTTACAGGGATTGGAGTAATTGGCTCGTTTTTAGTTACAGTTGTATCATTGGCTGTGATTGTTGGTCCTGTTACGTCTTTTACTGTAACTGGTACATTTACAGTATCACTTGATCCATCTGAATAGGTTACTTTTACAACCGCATTTCCTGCATTTCCTGCTGTTGCAGTTGAAGTTGGTTTGCTTTCTACCGTTAATGTTCCTGGTGCATAGTTCTTCACTTTTGCTTTTACTGCATCATCTGTGATTGGCTGACCTTGGTTTACAGTTAACGTGTCTCCTGTCGGATTATATTTGCTAGCTTGCTCTTGAACAGTAATTCTTATTGTTTTTTCTGAAGAATTATTATTTTTATCATATGCTTTAATTTTTACAGTATAGAATCCTGTTTTAGCATTCGTAGTTCCTGTAATTTTGCCATTTTCATATTTTAATCCTTGTGGTAAATTGCTTACCTCAATTGGATTATTATCACGCATTCCAACTCCACCTGGATTATCTACAGCTGTCACAGGGATTGGCGTGATTGGTTCGTTTTTAGTTACTGTAGCATCTGCTGCTGTAATTGTTGGTGCTATCTTATCACGAGATGTTACAGTGAAAGTAAATGTTACTGGTTTAGCTGCGTGACCTGCATTATCAGTAGCCTTAAATGTAATCGTATTCGTTTTACCAACATCTTCTGCAGTTGTTGTAATTGTAATTCGTCTTGATTGTTCAGTATCCGTGTTTGTTAATGGAGTTGCAGATACATTCCCTGTAATAAGTCTACTACTATATTTCGTTGTTAAATCACTAGGATCAAAATTAACATGTTTATCGTCTCTTGCTGTTACTGTGAAGGTTACTTGTTGACCTTCTACTACGTTTTGGCTAGCTGGTGAGATTGTTAATGTAGGTGGTTGGTTATCTGGTGCTTCTGTTGGAGTAACAGGGTTACTTTTATCAGAAGTTACTGTTCCATTACTATTAGTAACTACTGTTTCAGCTTTAAGTGGTTTTCCTGGTAAAGGTTCTTTAACTGTAACTGTAGCAGTCTGTCCATTAGTTGTTCCAGTTCCGATAATTCTATCACCATCGTAAATATTAACTTTAGAATTGTTCGGTACTCCGTTTCCAACATTTACAGTAATTTGTTGATTTGGTAAGCCTTTTTTATGTTCAAGATTTGGTGTAATAATCGGTTGTTTTGGTTTAACGTTTAATGTAACTGTTCCATCTGAACCTGAATTTTTATCTTCTGAACTAGAACCATCTTTATAAGTTGCAATAGATTTATACTTGAATACTCCGGCTTGTGCTGTACTTGGTGAATTATTATCTTTCCAAGTCCAGTTCATACCTGCAGGGAATGATTTTCCATTTTTATGTGTAACATAACCTGAAGATACAGGGTTGATTGGATCTCCTGCATTATCTCCTACTGTTTTTGTAACTGTTAAACCTTTAATTGGATCTTTAGGTGCATCTGGATCATTTTGTAAACGAGTACCTGTTGCCCCCATAATATATGAGTAGCTAGTTCCAGATGCTTTTGTTACGGATGCCGCATATGCACGACCATAAGCATTCGCCTCTGCTTCAGTAATATTATTTTTCAACTTAATCTTCGCATGCATATGCATTGCATAATCGGTACTTTCTCTTCTGACATCTACCCCTAGATAATAAGATAGTCCTGGATAATTACCATTTTTATCTTTAGTAAGTTGATTTAGAGTAGGATCATCTTGGTTATATTTAAATACATCCCATCTTTGATTATTACGAGTCACCCCTGAATTTGGATCATAAAACGTATCTCTATCAGCATTAAAAATACGATATTGCTGACTCCATGGATTTGTGATTGTTGCAGTATTACCATATTGTTCGAATCCTTGGAAACCATCAGAAAGTCTTCTACCTCCAGTATTACGATAACGAGTAAATGTTAAATCCTTTACCGTATTAGATGGATCCATGATATTAAATGGCGCTTGGAAGTAATAGTGTTGTTGATAAGTGTTCTCTGTCATCTTATGTCCATCGTTATTGAAGAACACATCGTAGACAATCCATTTACCTTGACTATCTTCCATGTAGTAGGCTTTGATATCTGTTTTATTTAATGTTAATTCAGGCTCATTATTTCGAGTTCTTCTGCCTCCGTTTTTGTTAGGGTCAACAGAAGCAAAATATTTAATATTTGCTAAGGCTCCTGAACTAATCTGACCATTTGCTCTAAAACTTGTTCCTTGACCCATGCTCTTGCCATTACGTGAGTCACGAGCACCTGAAGTCAAACGTGTTGTAGCGTTTTTAACAGAGTTAAACATTCTCTTCACACGTTTTGTCATATCTTCAACATCGTTCAGAGAAACTGTTGTATTTTCAAGAACACCTTGAGCCAAGCCCAATAGTTCATTGGCTTTTTCAAGAACTTCTTTGCTAGTCTCCTGCTCAGGCAATTCCAAAACAGCTGCCTGCAATTGATCTACAGATACTTTCAAAGTATCTTTTTTAGCTGATACAGTTTGACTCTCTTCGCTGGCGCTTACTTCAGGAGAAGTTTGACTTGCTAGATTGTCGGCTGGCTTCTCAGTTTTATCTGCTTGTTTATCAACTTGAACCTCAGTTGCTTCCTTAGCAGCTGATACGACTGTCACATCTTTAGACAAGAGTTCTACAAGTTCATCGATATCCTTTTGAGCTAGCTCAGAACTTTCTAGGGCTTCTTTCCCTTTTTGAAGTCTGTCTGTAACAGGCGATACTACTGACTCGTCAAGGTTTAATTTAGTTGAAAGAAGAACATTTAATTCTTCAACTACTTTTTTCAACTTGGCTTTATCAACTGTAGACGCGCCAGGTGTAGCAGTTGTAAGCGCTTGATTTTCTGCGTCTACATTTTTTTCAGTAGTGTCTGTACTCTCTTGAGGCAACTTGGCCTCATCTTTAGGGTTTACTACACCCGCATTAAGTTGTGAAGTCTTGTCAACTAGACTATCCGCACTCGCAACGCGGGCACCCAAAAACATCAGCGCTGCAACAGCAACTGAAGCCGCACCGAAACTATATTTACGAATAGAAAAGCGCAAAACTTTTTCACGTTGCTGGCGCTTTATTCTATTGAGCGAATTTGACTTATTTTCCATTGTTCCTCCTTATGTTAAAACACAAAATCAAATTAAAAGTATTCTTCATGGCTACACTTCTTATAGTAACGCACCCATGAAGCCTACTATGATGAGCATGTTTACACATCACAGCTATCACAGCTATCACAGCTATCACAGCTATCACAGCTATCACAGCTCGATTATACCATTTTTAATATATTTACACAAGACAAAACTGTTTTATTCCATAGAATAAAGGATAAATTGTTTAACTATACACAAAATGTTATTATGTTATATTTTGAATACAACAAACTCTCTAGCTTTAAAATAAATCTGTAACCACCTATCGTATCAGATAATTCATCGTCATTTTTAATAGTAAAAAATAATCACCTAAAAAATTTAATGGTAACAAATGACTCACTCCATATCCCAATTAATAGCGTATCCAATTGAGAGCTTCTTAGTACAAAGATTAGCATCTACTTTCCAAAAACACAACAACGGCCTTGTACCTCTTAAAACGAGGAACAAAGCCGTTGTTTAATCTTTTCCATTCATTGTCCACTTAACAATGAACAGTTCATATTCTGACTAAATGTTTAGTCTTCTTTTTTCTTGCGAGCTACAAGTCCAAATCCACTCAATAGTCCAAGAAGTCCTAGAGATGCAAGAGCCGCATTTGATTCTGTTCCTGTATTTGGCAATACATTTTGAGAATCATTTGACTTAGCTCCATTATCAACAGTAGTCTTAGTATCTACCTGATTTGCATTCGGAGTAACTGCATTTGGAGTTGGAGTAGCTGGTGCCGGTTTATCTTGACCAGAATCTCCATTAGTATCAGGTTTGACTGGCGTATCAGGTGTCACTGGTGCAACTGGATTTGTATCTGTTGGTGTTGATGGTGTGACTTTACCTGGTGTTGTTACATCAGGAACTTCAACTGTTGGTTGACCTGGTTCTGTAATCTTAGCTGTACCTGGAACTTTACCTTCTGGTAATTCACTGTTTGGTACTTTACCTTTACCGTCTTCACCGATTGTTACTGTGATTGGGTTACCATCTTTACCTGGGATTTCTACCTTAGTTCCTGGTGGGTATGTTGAGCCATCTGGTTTCTTAGGTGT
>NZ_VMND01000027.1:0-1102 GCF_013277555.1 Streptococcus sp. k-163
AGGATCTTGTTCAACATCTACTGTTGGTGTCTTACGAGCTGGTGTTGTTACATCCACTGGTTGTGATGGTTTCTTGTTAGGTTCTGTTACTGTTCCTGTACCTGGGACATCTTTCTTAGGAAGTTTGTCATTTGGTACTTCACCTGAACCATTGTCGCCAATTGTAACTTCGATTGGTGTGTTGTTTTCACCTGGAATCACTACCTTGCTACCTGATGGGTATGTTGAGCCATCTGGTTTCTTAGGCGTTACAATCGCATCACCATTTGGTTTACGAGTAATTTCAATCGCAACTGGTTTTTCAGTTGTTGGTGTTTCTGGTGTGACCTTAGCTGGAGTTTCTACTGGAACTTCAACTGTTGGTTGACCTGGTTCTGTAATCTTAGCTGTACCTGGAACTTTACCGTCTGGTAATTCACTGTTTGGNNACATCTAGTGTTGGTGTCTTTTGAGCTGGTGTTGTTACATCCACTGGTTGTGATGGTTTCTTATTCGGTTCGGTTACTTTTCCTGTACCTGGGACATCTTTCTTAGGAAGTTTGTCATTTGGTACTTCACCTGAACCATTGTCGCCAATTGTAACTTCGATTGGTGTGTTGTTTTCACCTGGGATCACTACCTTGCTGCCTGATGGGTATGTTGAACCATCTGGTTTCTTAGGTGTTACTACTGCATCACCATTTGGTTTACGAGTAATTTCAATCGCAACTGGTTTTTCAGTTACTGGTGTTTCTGGTGTGACCTTAGCTGGAGTTTCTACTGGAACTTCCACTGTTGGTTGACCTGGTTCAGTAATCTTACCTGTACCTGGGACATCTTTCTTAGGAAGGTTGTCATTTGGTACTTTACCTGATCCATTCTCGCCAATTGTTACTGTGATTGGTGTTCCATTTTCACCTGGAATTTCTACCGTAGTTCCTGGTGGGTATGTTGAGCCATCTGGTTTCTTAGGTGTTACTGTAACATCACCTGTCTTAGGATCTTGATCCAACTCTAGTGTTGGTGTCTTACGAGCTGGTGTTGTTACATCTACTGGTTGTGATGGTTTCTTGTTAGGTTCTGTTACTGTTCCTGTACCTGGGACATCTTTCTTAGGAAGGTT
>NZ_VMND01000028.1:0-754 GCF_013277555.1 Streptococcus sp. k-163
CTTCTGGGTAAGTTACAACTACTGTCGCAGGTTTTTCACCTGGTGTTGTTGTGTCTACTGGATCCTTGAACGCTACTGTTGTACCCTTAGGAAGATCTTTCAAGTTACCGATTGAATCTTCTGCTTTTGGTTCAGTTCCTTTATCTACAGTTTGAGCTTTTGGTGTTGGCTCGTTCTTATCTGCATCTGTTGGTTTTGAACTTGGGTCTGTAACAGTTACTTTAACTGGAACTTCTTCCTTAGAACCATCTGGGTAAGTTACAACTACTGTCGCAGGTTTTTCACCTGGTGTTGTTGTGTCTACTGGATCTTTGAAGGCTACTGTTGTACCCTTAGGAAGATCTTTCAAGTTACCGATTGAATCTTCTGCTTTTGGTGTTGTTCCTTTGTTTACAGTTTGTGGTTTAGCTGTTGGTTCGTTCTTATCTGCATCTGTTGGTTTTTTAGTTACAAATTCTGACAATGGTTTCTTATCTTGAGAACCATCTTTATAAGTTACAACAAGATTTCCATCTGCATCTTTTTCGATTGATTTAATCTTAGCATCTTTATCAGCTACAGCTTGACCTTTTTTGTCTGCAAAGTTAGCATCATCGTTGTTTTGAGAGTACTCAAGTTGGACTTTTTCTTTGATTTTAGCCAACTCAGCTTCTGTTACGTTAGCTGGATCTGCTACAGTAACTTTTTCAGTTGGAGTTGCAATATCATATTTTTGAGTTTGTCCCTTAAGCATAACACGGAATGCACCTGGATC
>NZ_VMND01000029.1:0-905 GCF_013277555.1 Streptococcus sp. k-163
GTGACGATAGCCTAGGAGATACACCTGTACCCATGCCGAACACAGAAGTTAAGCCCTAGAACGCCGGAAGTAGTTGGGGGTTGCCCCCTGTGAGATATGGAAGTCGCTTAGCTCTAGGGAGTTTAGCTCAGCTGGGAGAGCATCTGCCTTACAAGCAGAGGGTCAGCGGTTCGATCCCGTTAACTCCCATAGGTCCCGTAGTGTAGCGGTTATCACGTCGCCCTGTCACGGCGAAGATCGCGGGTTCGATTCCCGTCGGGACCGTTTAAGATAACGAAAGTTATTTTAGACTCGTTAGCTCAGTTGGTAGAGCAATTGACTTTTAATCAATGGGTCACTGGTTCGAGCCCAGTACGGGTCATATATGCGGGTTTGGCGGAATTGGCAGACGCACCAGATTTAGGATCTGGCGCTTAACGGCGTGGGGGTTCAAGTCCCTTAACCCGCATTAAGATATAATAAATGAGCCGGCTTAGCTCAGTTGGTAGAGCATCTGATTTGTAATCAGAGGGTCGCGTGTTCAAGTCATGTAGCCGGCATTTTTAGATAGAAGAAAATAGTGCGAACGTAGTTCAGTGGTAGAACACCACCTTGCCAAGGTGGGGGTCGCGGGTTCGAATCCCGTCGTTCGCTTAGAGAGGCCGGGGTGGCGGAACTGGCAGACGCACAGGACTTAAAATCCTGCGATTGGTAACGATCGTACCGGTTCGATTCCGGTCCTCGGCATAATATAATGAGCACCCTTAGCTCAACTGGATAGAGTACCTGACTACGAATCAGGCGGTTAGAGGTTCGACTCCTCTAGGGTGCATTTTTATATTTAACTCGGGAAGTAGCTCAGCTTGGTAGAGTACTTGGTTTGGGACCAAGGTGTCGCAGGTTCGAATCCTGTCTTCCCGATTCAT
>NZ_VMND01000003.1:0-48115 GCF_013277555.1 Streptococcus sp. k-163
AGTACGGATGGCGAAGGCAATGTCATTACTCCACCAACTGTAGAAGTTCCAGCGTATACCGATCCAGTAGGTACAAGTAGTACAGATGGCGAAGGCAATGTTATTACACCACCAACTGTAGAAGTTCCAGCGTATACCGATCCAGTGGGCACAAGTAGTACGGATGGTGAAGGTAACTTGATTACACCACCAACAGCAGAAGTTCCAGCGTATACCGACCCAGTGGGCACAAGTGGTACGGATGGTGAAGGTAACTTGATTACGCCGCCAACTGTAGAAATTCCAGCCTACACAGGCAGTGTTAACGGCATTCCAGAAGTTACCCCAGCTCAACCAGACTATGAAGGTAGTGTAAATAGTATTCCAGAAGAAATACCAGCTCATCCAGATTACGACGGTAGTGCTAATGGAATGTCAGAGGGAACGCCAACATCTGAAACTACAATAAATAAAGATCGACAACTTCCAAATACAGGAACAGAGAAATCAAATACATCACTTGTTGTAGCTCTCTTAGCAGCTATGACTGGTGGACTTCTCATTTCACGAAAACGGAAGGAAGAAGAGTGACGATTTATAGATTGTACAGTCAATAACAAGTGATTTGTATAAAATCAGTAAAATGAGTTGATATACAAGTAACTGTGTTTACATCAGAAAGCAACGTGTTTAGCGTTGCTTTTTGATTCTTTGTCATGAAGCTAGAATAGTGCAATGCGAATTCTAAGGCGTTGTTAGAAATTGATCTACAGTAAATTGAAACAAGAATAAGACAAAAGAGCCTCAAAAAAAGTATTGCAACTTGGTAATACCTTTTTGAGGTGCTTTTTGATATAGGCCCATGTTTTCTCAATAGGATTGTACTCAGGTGAGTAGGGAGGAAATGGTAAAAGTTTATGCCCGAATTCTTCACATAAGAGCTCTAGCTTATCCATTTTTTCTTTCTTTTTATATCGAACTAAATAGGAGATGGTTATAAATGGAATTAACGGATAAGATTCGTCGAGTTTATCTTCCCATGACGGAAACGGGTTTTTATATCTTGTTCTGTTTGCAAAAGGAGCGTCATGGTTATAGTATTACGCAAAAGGTCAAGGATATGACAGATTCGCAAGTCTTGATTAGTCCTGGAACTATGTATGGAACCTTGTCAAAAATGGAAAAGGATGGTTTGATTTCCTTTGTCCGAGAAGAAGAAAAACGGAAAATCTATCAGATTACAGACTTGGGACGCAAAGTCTTAGAGATTGAATTGAAACGTATTGAACGGCTCTATAGAAACAGTCGGGAGGAAGGATGATGGAAAAGAAGATTGTTTATAGAATTGCTACCATTGCGGATTATGATAGAGAGGCTTTATATCTTAGAAAAATGCATGCTGAGGGTTGGAGACTTAAGGAAGTGACCCACTGTAACTTAGTAGTTGCGGTTAAGTATACTTTTGAAAAGTGTCAGCCTGAGCAGGTGTCTTATCAGTTGGACTTTTATCCCATGAAAAAATCAGAGAGAGCATCCTATTTACAACTATTTAAAGACTGTGGCTGGGAGCATATTACAAACTTTAATGGTTTTTCCTACTTTAGAAAAGCACATTCTGAAATTGAGTCGGATGCGGAGTTTGAAATCTATAATGATGCGACCGGGAAGTTAGCTATGGTCAAACGCATTTTAACAATGCGGATGCTTCCTATTTTACTTCTCTTTGCAGCTCTACTACCGATTTTTTCAAAGTTCCTCGGTAGAGGTAGTTATTTCAGTTGGGAAGTGTTTTTGATTTTCATAATAGATTGGGTTTTATTGATAGTTTTTGTGATTCAGATTTCTTATATTTTTTGGAAATTGTTTCAAAAGTGGAAAGAATTATCCGATAAATAAAGCCGTATATGTATTCTAATTTGGAGGTTAGACAATGAATAGCAGAGTACAATTTCGGATTTTCACTATTCTTGATTTGGATAAGAAAGAAGAATATTTACATGAGATGCACTTGGAAGGTTGGAGGTATAGAGCGAGTCGTTTTGGTTTGTTCTATTTTGACCAATGTCAACCAGACGATGTTATCTACTGTATCTATGATTCTAGATTTCTTAAAAAGTATAAGCATGAACTGCAAGATTTTAGAAATAGAGGTTGGGAATTGATAGAAACAGGTTTTTGTTCAATTTTTCGTAAACCAGCTTCTGATCTACTTTCAGAGGATCAAGTCTATATGAGTAAGGGGCTCAGATGGGAAGTTATGCGATATAGACTTCGTTCATGTACAGCTACTTTCTTAGGTGGTCTTGTTGTTTGTATGAGTCCGTTTAGAGAAGATCTTTCTATGTCTTTCTTCATTATTTTTGTTTTGTATGCTTTTCTGATTTCCTATCTAATCTATGGTTATTTCAGACTAAAAAGAAAATACCTAGTAGATAAACAGTAAGTTTCTAGGTCTTCAGACTGATTTTTAGCACTCTTTACAAAAGAGTGCTAATTTTTTGAGTTTTTATCTTGACATTCTCTTCTAAGGGTGTATAATAGAATCATAAGTTAGCACTTGAGGGTATCGAGTGCTAATCGATCAGACAGAGAGGAGTGATGAGATGGTTACAGAGCGTCAACAGGATATTTTAAATCTGATTATTGACATTTTTACCAAAACGCACGAACCTGTCGGATCCAAAGCCTTGCAAGAGTCTATTAACTCTAGCAGCGCAACCATTCGTAATGACATGGCGGCTCTAGAAAAGCAAGGTTTGCTTGAAAAGGCTCATACTTCAAGTGGTCGGATGCCAAGTGTTGCTGGTTTTCAGTACTATGTGAAACACTCACTGGATTTTGACCGACTGGCTGAAAATGAGGTTTATGAGATTGTTAAAGCCTTTGATCAGGAATTCTTCAAACTGGAGGATATTCTGCAAGAGGCCGCTAACCTACTGACAGACCTGAGTGGCTGTACGGTAGTAGCACTAGATGTTGAACCGAGCAGGCAACGTTTGACAGCCTTTGATATCGTTGTTTTGGGGCAACATACAGCCTTGGCAGTATTCACCTTAGACGAGTCGCGAACGGTTACCAGTCAGTTTCTGATTCCAAGGAACTTTTTGCAGGAGGATTTGCTGAAACTGAAGAATATCATTCAGGAACGTTTCCTCGGTCACACCGTTCTAGATATCCACTACAAGATTCGGACAGAGATTCCGCAGATTATCCAGCGTTACTTTACAACAACGGACAATGTCATGGATCTCTTTGAACACATCTTTAAAGAAATGTTTAACGAAAACATTGTGGTGGCGGGCAAGGTCAATCTCTTGAATTTTGCCAATCTGGCAGCTTATCAGTTCTTTGACCAACCGCAAAAGGTGGCCCTGGAAATTCGTGAGGGGCTGCATGAAGATCAGATGCAAAACGTTCGTGTTGCAGACAGTCAAGAGTCCTGTCTAGCTGACCTAGCGGTGATTAGTAGCAAGTTCCTCATTCCTTATCGAGGAGTTGGAATTCTAGCCATTATCGGTCCAGTCAATCTGGATTACCAACAGCTAATCAACCAAGTCAATGTGGTCAATCGTGTTTTGACCATGAAGTTGACAGATTTTTACCGCTACCTCAGCAGTAATCATTACGAAGTACATTAAGATTGAAATCATTAAAGGAGGCGAAAATGGCCCAAGATATAAAAAATGAAGAAGTTCAAGAAGAGGAAGTTGTGGAAACGGTAGAAGAAACAACTCCTGAAAAGTCTGAGTTGGACTTGGCAAATGAACGTGCGGATGAGTTCGAAAACAAATACCTTCGCGCTCATGCAGAAATGCAAAACATCCAACGCCGTGCCAATGAAGAGCGTCAAAACTTGCAACGTTACCGTAGTCAGGATTTGGCAAAAGCAATCTTACCATCTCTTGACAACCTTGAGCGTGCACTCGCAGTTGAAGGTTTGACAGACGATGTTAAAAAAGGATTGGAGATGGTGCAAGAAAGCTTGATTCACGCTTTGAAAGAAGAAGGAATCGAAGAAATCGCAGCTGACGGCGAATTTGACCATAACTATCATATGGCCATCCAAACTCTCCCAGCAGACGATGAACACCCAGCAGACACCATTGCACAAGTCTTCCAAAAAGGCTACAAACTCCATGACCGCATCCTGCGCCCAGCCATGGTGGTGGTTTATAACTAGGATACAAAGCCCGTAAAAAGCTCACAGTAAAAATAGGAGATTGACGAAGTGTTCGATGAACACAAGGAAATCTATCTTTTTTACCCAGAGCTTAGGGCGTGTTCGATTAGGCAATTCTGACGGTAGCTAAAGCAACTCGTCAGAAAACGGCAATCGCTATGGCGTTTGCCTAGCCTCCTTACTAACTCGTCGTCGAAATAATATCGATTTCGACTCCTCGTGTCGTAACATAAATACATTGAAAACTTGTCCGAAACGACACTAAACTATGAAAGAAAGATAAAAAGCAAGCCGGAGGCTTGCAAGGAAGATATTGCCCGCCGTGGTGAAAGTTTCAGTAGCTTTTGCTACTGAAACAGGGGATTTTTGAGACAATAGGCTCAAAAATAAGTGATGAAATCCCGTAGGGAGTTGCTCACGTCCCCACCACTTAAGGGGAATATCAAAAAAATCAAAATTAGAATTAAAATAACAAGGAGAAAAACACATGTCTAAAATTATCGGTATTGACTTAGGTACAACAAACTCAGCAGTTGCAGTTCTTGAAGGAACTGAAAGCAAAATCATCGCAAACCCAGAAGGAAACCGCACAACTCCATCTGTAGTATCATTCAAGAACGGAGAAATCATCGTTGGTGATGCTGCAAAACGTCAAGCAGTTACAAATCCAGATACAGTCATCTCTATCAAATCTAAGATGGGGACTTCTGAAAAAGTTTCTGCTAACGGAAAAGAATACACTCCACAAGAAATCTCAGCTATGATTCTTCAATACTTGAAAGGTTATGCTGAGGACTACCTTGGTGAAAAAGTAACTAAAGCAGTTATCACAGTTCCAGCTTACTTCAACGACGCTCAACGTCAAGCAACAAAAGACGCTGGTAAAATCGCTGGTCTTGAAGTAGAACGTATCGTCAACGAACCAACTGCAGCAGCTCTTGCTTACGGTTTGGACAAGACTGACAAAGAAGAAAAAATCTTGGTATTCGACCTTGGTGGTGGTACATTCGACGTATCTATTCTTGAATTGGGTGACGGTGTCTTCGACGTATTGTCAACTGCAGGGGACAACAAACTTGGTGGTGACGACTTTGACCAAAAAATCATCGACCACTTGGTAGCAGAATTCAAGAAAGAAAACGGTATTGACTTGTCTACTGACAAGATGGCAATGCAACGTTTGAAAGATGCAGCTGAAAAAGCGAAGAAAGACCTTTCTGGTGTAACTTCAACACAAATCAGCCTGCCATTTATCACTGCTGGTGAAGCTGGACCTCTTCACTTGGAAATGACTTTGACTCGTGCGAAATTTGACGATTTGACTCGTGACCTTGTAGAACGTACAAAAGTTCCAGTTCGTCAAGCCCTTTCAGATGCAGGTTTGAGCTTGTCAGAAATCGACGAAGTTATCCTTGTTGGTGGTTCAACTCGTATCCCAGCCGTTGTAGAAGCTGTTAAAGCTGAAACTGGTAAAGAACCAAACAAATCAGTAAATCCTGACGAAGTAGTTGCTATGGGTGCTGCGATCCAAGGTGGTGTGATTACTGGTGATGTCAAAGACGTTGTCCTTCTTGACGTAACACCATTGTCACTTGGTATCGAAACAATGGGTGGGGTATTTACAAAACTCATCGACCGCAACACTACTATTCCAACATCTAAATCACAAGTCTTCTCAACTGCAGCAGACAACCAACCAGCCGTTGATATCCACGTTCTTCAAGGTGAACGCCCAATGGCAGCAGATAACAAGACTCTTGGACGCTTCCAATTGACAGATATCCCAGCTGCACCTCGTGGAATTCCTCAAATCGAAGTAACATTTGATATCGACAAGAACGGTATCGTGTCTGTTAAGGCCAAAGACCTTGGAACTCAAAAAGAACAAACTATTGTCATCCAATCTAACTCAGGTTTGACAGACGAAGAAATCGACCGCATGATGAAAGATGCAGAAGCAAACGCTGAAGCAGATAAAAAACGTAAAGAAGAAGTAGACCTTCGTAACGAAGTAGACCAAGCAATCTTTGCGACTGAAAAGACAATTAAAGAAACTGAAGGCAAAGGCTTCGATGCAGAACGTGACGCTGCCCAAGCTGCCCTTGATGACCTTAAGAAAGCTCAAGAAGATAACAACTTGGACGATATGAAAGCAAAACTTGAAGCATTGAACGAAAAAGCTCAAGGACTTGCTGTTAAACTCTACGAACAAGCCGCAGCAGCGCAACAAGCTCAAGCAGGAGCAGAAGGCGCACAAGCCACAGGAAACGCAGGCGATGACGTCGTAGACGGAGAGTTTACTGAGAAATAAGATGCAAAGCCCGTTAAAACCTCACAGTGAAAATAGGAAATCTGACGCAGAAACTTTAGTTTCTAGGAAGATTTGTCTTTTTCACCAAGAGGTTAGGGAGTGCTCGATTTAGCATTACTAGTTTGATTTTTAAAACTCGAACGTCGTAATGATAGGAAGAAATCCAGAGGTTGCAACCCAGCCTCTGTTTTTCGATAAAATAGAGGATGTTGCGTATGAAAAAAGTACTTTGTATCATTTATCCTAATTTTTCTCTTTATGAGATAACCACTTTAACGAGTACTTTAGCTCTGTCTTTTGATATCACGATTGATTATGTAGCTTCTGAGAATTCGATGGTGGTCTCTGAGGATGGTTTGCCCTGTCAACCGACGAAAACATTGGATCAGATCCGCATAGAAGATTATTCTTGTGTGATTTTGCCAGGAATGGTAAATATAGGTTCTACTCTACAAGATGAGAAATTGATCTCGTTTTTGAGAAGTCTTAATGAGCAGGATATCCTAATTGCAGCCATTTCTTCAGCGCCTCTTTTATTGGCGAAAGCAGGCTTGTTGAACGACACGAAATTTACAGGTGGAATTTGGCAAAACTTCTTTGATTATTTTGAATTTCTTCCACGTGAGAATTTCCAACCGAAAGTTCTTGTCCAAGATAAACAAATCATTACGGCTATTGGTTTTGCACATCAAGAGTTTGCAAGAAAAGTGATTTTCGGTTTAGGGTTGGCAGAGAATACGGACAACTATTTTAAAGAACAGAACGAGTATGCTGAAGAGGATTTGATATTTACTCTATCAGATGAAGAGTTTAATCAAGTAAAGCAGAGTATAGAAAACAGCCTCTAAAGATTTACATGAAAATTATAGAAAGGAATAAGGGTGTTCAGGGAATTGAACTCACACTCTGAGCTTTCTTACTCAATATAAAAGAAAGGAATTGAACCCGACCTAGATTGAGGTTTTATTCCGCAATATTAACAGAAAGGAATAAGGGTGTTCGAGTAACTGAACACGGGCTACGGACTGTGCCAAAAAGATAGTTTTTCTAGGACGCAAGCGTCCGTCGTCAAAACTCCTTTTTTGGCTGTGTCCGGCTGACGCCCTTTGTATCTTGAATTATGAACAATACTGAATTTTATGATCGTCTGGGGGTGTCAAAAAACGCTTCGGCAGACGAGATCAAAAAGGCTTATCGTAAGCTTTCCAAAAAATATCACCCAGATATCAATAAGGAGCCTGGTGCTGAGGAAAAGTACAAGGAAGTTCAAGAAGCCTATGAGACTTTGAGTGACGACCAAAAACGTGCTGCCTATGATCAATATGGTGCTGCAGGAGCTAACGGTGGCTTTGGTGGTGCTGGTGGTTTCGGCGGTTTCAACGGAGCAGGTGGCTTCGGTGGTTTTGAGGACATCTTCTCAAGTTTCTTCGGCGGAGGAGGTGCTTCGCGTAATCCAAACGCTCCTCGTCAGGGGGATGACCTCCAATACCGTGTGAATTTGACTTTTGAAGAAGCTATTTTTGGAGCTGAAAAAGAAGTTAAATACAACCGTGAAGCAAGCTGTCGTACATGTAATGGCTCTGGTGCTAAGCCAGGAACAAGTCCAGTCACTTGTGGACGCTGTCATGGTGCTGGTGTCATTAACGTTGATACACAAACTCCTCTTGGTATGATGCGTCGTCAAGTAACCTGTGATGTCTGTCATGGTCGTGGAAAAGAAATTAAAGATCCATGTACAACATGTCACGGAACAGGTCATGAAAAACAAGCCCATAGTGTACATGTAAAAATCCCTGCTGGTGTGGAAACTGGTCAACAAATTCGCTTAGCTGGTCAGGGTGAAGCAGGATTTAACGGTGGACCATACGGTGACTTGTACGTGGTGGTTTCTGTGGAAGCCAGCGACAAGTTTGAACGTGAAGGAACGACTATCTTCTACAATCTCAACCTCAATTTTGTTCAAGCAGCTCTTGGTGACACAGTTGATATCCCAACTGTTCATGGTGATGTTGAATTGGTTATCCCAGAGGGAACTCAGACTGGAAAGAAATTCCGCCTACGTGGCAAGGGAGCTCCTAGCCTTCGTGGTGGTGCAGTTGGTGACCAATACGTTACTGTTAATGTCGTAACACCGACAGGCTTGAACGACCGCCAAAAAGCAGCTTTGAAAGAATTCGCAGCTGCTGGTGATTTAAAAGTCAATCCAAAGAAAAAGGGCTTCTTTGACCATATTAAAGATGCATTTGAAGGAGAATAAAGCAAAAAGAGCCGTCGGGCTCTTTTTACTTATCTTCAATTTCCTGTGTTTCTTTGATCACAGCTAGTCTAGTCTGGATATCCTTTTCCAAGACCTTAAACTTGTAAGTCAGGTCTTCTTGGTATTCCTTGATGAGTTCTTTTTGCTGGTCGATGATTTGCAGGCTATTTTGGATAATATCCACATCGTCCTTGATAGCTTGAACGCGGTCAGTTGTATTCAAGACTTCATCTGTGATGGTTTGACGATTTTTTGTGACCAGATAACTTCCGGCTGCAGCTCCTGCAAATAGCAGTAGGTTGGATAATTTCATGGCAACTCCTTAGGCGTTTTTGATGGTTTCAGCGACTTGAGCAAGTTTGTCAAAGTCTGGTTCGTGGGCGATAAAATCAATCTTGAGGTCATCGTCCGCACCGTAACGAGGTACAAGGTGAACGTGGGTATGAAAGACGGTTTGACCAGCGATTTCTTCGCAGTTGGCAATGATATTCATGCCAGCAGCCTTGGTAGCTTTCATGACTTTTTGAGCCACTTTTGGCACTTGGGCAAAGAGTTGGCTGGCGCTAGTAGCGTCCATTTCCAAAAGATTACGATAGTGTTCTTTTGGCACGACCAAGGTATGTCCTGGTGTCACTTGAGAGATATCAAGAAAGGCAAGAACCTGCTCATCTTCATATACTTTTGAAGCAGGGATTTCCCCTGCGATGATTTTACAAAAAATGCAATCTGACATAAAATCTACCTCTACTGTATTGAATTTTGATATAATATAGCTACATTATACCAGATTTGGAGAAAATATGTTAGAAATTAAAAATCTGACAGGTGGCTATGTCCATGTCCCTGTCTTGAAAGATGTGTCTTTTACTGTTGAAAGTGGACAGTTGGTTGGTTTGATTGGTCTCAATGGTGCTGGGAAATCAACGACAATCAATGAGATTATCGGTCTGTTGACACCTTATAGTGGTTCCATCAATATCAATGGCTTGACCCTGCAAGAAGATGCGACTAGCTACCGCAAGCAGATTGGTTACATTCCCGAGACACCTAGCCTGTATGAGGAATTGACCCTCAGAGAGCATATCGAAACAGTTGCCATGGCTTATGGTATTGAGCAAAAAGTGGCTTTTGATCGAGTAGAAGCTTTGTTAAAAATGTTCCGTCTGGACCAGAAATTAGACTGGTTTCCAGTTCATTTTTCAAAAGGGATGAAGCAGAAAGTCATGATTATCTGTGCTTTTGTGGTGGATCCGAGTCTCTTTATCGTGGATGAGCCTTTCCTTGGTCTTGATCCGTTGGCTATTGCAGACTTGATTCAGCTTTTGGAAGTGGAAAAGCAAAAGGGTAAGTCTATTCTCATGAGTACTCACGTGCTGGATTCGGCGGAGAAGATGTGTGATGCCTTTGTCATTCTCCATAAGGGAGAGGTGCGTGCCAAGGGGAATCTCCTGCAACTGCGCGAAGCCTTTGATATGCCTGAGGCTAGTTTGAATGACATTTACTTGGCGCTGACCAAAGAGGAGGACCTATGAAAGACTTGTTTTTAAAGAGAAAGCAGGCTTTTCGTAAGGAGTGTCTTGGTTATCTGCGCTATGTTCTCAATGACCACTTTGTCTTATTCCTGCTTGTTCTGCTGGGCTTTCTAGCCTACCAGTACAGTCAACTCTTGCAACATTTTCCTGAAAATCATTGGCCGATCCTTTTGTTTATAGGAATTACCTCTGTTTTACTTTTGCTTTGGGGTGGAATTGCCACCTATATGGAGGCTCCAGACAAGCTCTTTCTCTTAGTTGGAGAAGAGGAAATCAAGCTCCATCTCAAGCGTCAAACTGGCATTTCCCTATTCTTTTGGCTCTTTGTCCAGACCCTTTTCTTGCTTTTATTTGCGCCTTTATTTTTGGCCATGGGTTATGGCTTGCCAGTTTTTCTGATCTATGTGCCTTTATTTGGGGTAGGGAAATATCTGCTCTTTCGTCAAAAGGCCAGCAAATTTTTCACTGAAACTGGTCTTGATTGGGACTTTGTCATTTCCCAAGAAAGTAAGCGTAAGCAAGTCTTGCTTCGTTTCTTTGCTCTCTTTACCCAGGTCAAGGGAATTTCAAACAGCGTCAAGCGTCGTGCCTATCTGGACTTTATCCTAAAGGCTGTTCAGAAGGTGCCTGGGAAGATTTGGCAAAATCTCTATCTGCGTTCTTATCTGCGAAATGGAGATCTCTTTGCCCTCAGTCTCCGTCTTCTCTTGCTTTCCATACTGGCGCAGGTCTTTATCGAGCAGGCTTGGATTGCGACAGCAGTGGTGGTTCTCTTTAACTACCTCTTGCTCTTCCAGTTATTGGCCCTCTATCATGCCTTTGACTACCAGTATTTGACCCAACTCTTTCCGCTGGACAAGGGGCAAAAGGAAAAAGGTTTGCAGGCGGTAGTCCGAGGATTGACCAGTTTTGTTTTACTTGTGGAATTAGTCGTCGGCCTTGTGACTTTCCAAGAAAAATTAGCCCTTCTAGCCTTGCTGGGAGCTGGTTTGGTTTTACTAGTCTTGTACTTACCTTATCAGGTAAAACGTCAGATGCAGGACTAGCATTGCCTATACGACACTAAAAAAGAAGTTGAGTTCAGTTTGTCTCAACTTCTTTTATTTTCTACAAGATAATGGTTGGTCCGTAGAGACTCAACTTGGTCTTGACTTGGTCAAAGTGGAAGCGGTCATAGGCCCGCCAAGCGGCGCGAGTAGGAGCATCTGGATTGAGGGCGCTGAGTCCCATGAGAAGACTGGAAGTCTGGTAAAATTTTTCCAGTTCAATCAAGACTCGATTATCCACAGTCTCAGCCTTGGCTAGAAAACCAAGAATAGAGTTTAATTGCTCCTGAAAGCGGACGTCGTCAGCTGTTGCCTGTTTGCATGCTTGGTAGGCTTTGTTTAAGTCCGTAATCAAAGTCTGAGCTGTTTTGATTGGGTTTGTCATTTACGTGACCTCCTATATAATTTATATTTTAAGGTAAGGGATTGTGTAAATCTCCTAGTGAGGCACCTATATTATTAGCAACATTGCCAACTATGTTGCCCCAATCAATGATACATTTACCATTATCAAGATTAGCTTTATTATATGAATATCCATTTCTACATAGTACATTATCGCTAATTATATGAAACGGAGAATACCATCCATATGGAATACTACCGCCATTTATATGAGAAAGTTCGATTGATGTTAATTGTTTTGTTTTATTTGACTTGGCCATAATTTTCTCCTTGTTATATTTACGTCAATTGCAATAGAGTATATTTATAGGGTGTTAATCATGGTGGATGTGAATAAATCATATGCAGCCCTCCTTTTTTGATGATTTTTAAAGTTATTGCAAACATAGTCTTTCTATAATCATAGTTTATCACTTTTAACTCTTTTTTTTTATTCAAATCTTTAATTGTCATTGAAATGTCTTGAATTGCGCTGAGTGAATTTTATGATAAAATAGTGGTAAGATTATCATGCTTATTTGAGGAACAAGCTACCTTTCAGGAGCGTTGAAGGCCTGTTTAGGATTGGGTGTGCTTGTGTTAAATTTTTTCTGTTATTCTTTTCTTAGGAGGAGAATCCAATGAAACATATGATTATTCAGACACAGAAAACAGTCTATAAAGTAAACGTCGACGATATCTACTATATCCAAGCACATCCAACTAAAGCCCATACCGTACAGATTGTTACAGAAGAGGCTAGTTTTAATATGGTTCAAAATTTAAGTAATCTTGAGAACCAATATGGGGAAAACTTGATGAGGTGTCATCGAAATTGTTTGGTCAATCTTGATAAAGTAAAATCGATTGATTTTCAAGAAAGAATCCTTTTTCTTGGAGAAGAAGGTCAATACGCTGTCAAGTATGCCAGACGTCGCTATAGAGAAATTCGTCAAAAATGGTTGAAAGAAGGAGAGTAAGAAGATGAGAATATTTGTTTTAGAAGATGATTTTTCCCAACAAGCTAGAATTGAAACAACGATTGAGAAACTCTTGAAGGAACATCATATCACTCCCAGTTCTTTTGAAGTTTTTGGCAAACCAGACCAGCTGCTGTCAGAGGTGCATGAGAAGGGGGCCCATCAGCTATTCTTTTTGGATATTGAGATTCGAAACGAGGAGATGAAAGGGCTAGAAGTAGCTAGAAAGATTCGGGATCGAGACCCCTATGCTCTCATCGTCTTTGTGACGACTCACTCGGAGTTTATGCCCCTGTCCTTTCGCTACCAAGTGTCTGCTTTGGACTATATTGATAAGGCCCTTTCGGCAGAGGAATTTGAATCTCGGATCGAGACAGCCCTCCTCTATGCCAATGGTCAAGACAGTAAGAGTCTAGCGGAAGATTGCTTTTACTTTAAATCAAAATTTGCCCAATTCCAGTATCCTTTTAAAGAGGTTTATTATCTCGAAACGTCGCCCAGAGCCCATCGTGTTATTCTCTATACCAAGACGGACAGGCTGGAATTTACAGCGAGTTTAGAGGAGGTTTTCAAGCAGGAGCCTCGTCTCTTGCAGTGCCATCGCTCTTTTCTCATTAATCCTGCCAATGTGGTTCGTTTGGATAAGAAAGAAAAACTTCTTTACTTCCCCAATGGTGGAAGCTGTCTGATAGCGCGTTATAAGGTCAGGGAAGTGTCTGAGGCTATCAATAACTTGCATTGAGCTAGGAGAGTTTATGAATATTACTTGGATATTATTGTATACACTTGTTACTCATGGACTAGAAATTGTCATTTTCTTTAAGGTGGATGGAATTGGTCTCACTTTTGAGAGGATTTTTAAAGCCTTTCTTTTTAAGATACTGTTGGCCTTTGTTTTTTTAATGATTGGCTATATAGTAGGAGATAGTTTCCTATTTTATTTTATGGAACCCTTGTACGGCATAGGCTTGTCTTTCTTATTGTTAAGAGGGCTTCCTAAAAAACTCCTTTTCTTTTATGGTCTCTTTCCAATGATATTGGTGAATCTCTTTTATAGAGGAGTCTCCTATTTTGTGCTTCCATTTTTGGGACAAGTAATTGTAGATAAAGATAGCAATCCTATCTTTTTACTGATGAAGATATTCGTTTGCTTCATAGTTTTAATCTTTTTGAAATGGTTGGACTATGATTTCACTAACTTGAGAAAGGAGATTCTAGATAAAGCTTTTCAAAAGTCCCTGACTAAGATTAACTGGATAATGGGGGCTTACTATCTAGTGATGCAAAGTCTGTCTTTCTTTGAATATGAACAAGGTATTCAATCAACGACTGTTCGCCATCTCATCCTAGTCTTTTACCTGCTCTTTTTTATGGGGATGATCAAGAAATTGGATACCTATTTGAAGGACAAACTTCATGAGAGACTGGACCAAGAGCAGGTCTTGCGCTACAGAGATATGGAACGCTATAGTCGGCATATAGAGGAACTTTACAAGGAAGTACGGAGTTTTCGGCATGATTATACCAATCTCTTGACCAGTTTACGTCTGGGTATTGAAGAGGAGGATATGGAGCAGATAAAAGAGGTCTACGACTCGGTCTTAAAGGATTCTAGTGAAAAATTGCAGGATAATAAATATGACCTTGGACGACTAGTGAATGTTCGGGATCGTGCCCTCAAAAGTCTCCTAGCTGGAAAATTTCTAAAAGCTAGAGATAAGAACATAGTCTTTAATGTCGAAGTTCCTGAAGAGATTCAGGTCGAGGGGATGAGTCTACTTGATTTTCTAACCATTGTGTCTATCCTTTGTGACAATGCTATTGAAGCTAGTGTAGAGGCCAGTCAACTTCACGTTTCAATCGCCTTTTTAAAAAATGGGGCACAGGAGACCTTTATCATCGAAAATGCCATCAAAGAAGAGGGGATAGATATTTCTGAGATTTTCTCCTTTGGAGCCAGTTCTAAAGGGGAGGAGAGAGGAGTTGGTCTCTATACCGTCATGAAGATTGTGGAAAGCCATCCTAATACCAGTCTAAATACCACCTGTCAAGATCAAGTCTTTCGTCAGGTTTTAACGGTTCACTTGCTGCCGGTTGGTCATTAGAAAATTTGTGAAAAAATTGGTAGAAGTTAACAGACAAAGTTTGTCTTTATTGAGCCTGACTTTTACCAGAGTATCTGAGGTATCATAAATGAATAAGAAATCCTTTTTTATCATCTGTTCTACGTTGATTATAGCATCAAATCTTCTCATGATTTCCGTGGTGAACAAGGGAGAAGAAACAGGGAGCAACCTGTTTGTGATTGCTATAGCCTGTGTTTTGCTACCAGCCTTTTTATATGCAGTTGAAAACAGACTTACTTCAATGGTAAGAGTAGAATCAATACTCCTGATTCAGTTGACAGTTATATCCCTACTCCGTCTTATCAACAGAATAGGGAGTACGCCTGAAATCCTCAACATTATCATTACCCTTGTCGCTTTGGCAAGTGGGACAGCCTGTATCCTTGTTGCAATCATGAGAATCTATCAGAACAGACGAAAGTGAGGGTGAATAGTTTTCTATTTTGTATTTTCACATTGTTAAGTTTCCATAGGGCAAGTGTGTTTTTCATGCTTGCTTTTTAAATTTTTAACAATTCAAGATGTTTTGATGACCATTTATGATTTCAGTGATCCAAGGTCAAAATGAGTGCTATACTAGCAGTGTAAAGGTTCTAGCTCAACTCAGATAAAGAATACATTTAGGAGGAAATTTTATGAAGAAAAAAATACTTGTCATTTTCATCTTGTATCTAATCATGTCCATCTTTCTTTATCCGCTTAGGGAGAGTATTTGGTATCATTTATTTTATACCATAGCCTATGTGATTGCAGTTATGATTTATTTTGCTTTAATGAAAAAGAAAGGAGCAAAGAAATGAAAACTTTTCTTGCTAAAAAACAGACCATCTTCCTTGCGAGATTGTTCCTAGGGCAGTTGCCCTTACTTATCTCTACTTATCTATTTCTATCTCGTCAGTTTTTAAATTTTTCTTTAATTTTCCAATTTCTTTTAGTGGTTATTAACTTAGCTTCCATTTTGGTCACTGTTTACCTCACTAGGGAGATGAGGATAAGAGAGTTTGAAGATGATGATTTGGTTAGTCCTAGAACCAATCAACTCATGTATATCGGCTTGGCAGGTTTTATGTCTATTATTTGTTTGTATAGAGGTATCACAGCAGGAGAATCCTATCAACAATTAATAGCCTATATTGGTGCCATTCTCTGCTTGATTATCATGCTTTTACTCATTTGGGGCTTGAAGTATTATAAAAAGTAGCTTTCTATCCTTTTCTGACAGGATATTTGAGTAGAAGGCTCTATTAAATTGTTAGTGAAATAAATGAATGGAGGTATTTAATATGAAATACAGATTATTTCTTGTTATTTTCTTGAGTAGTATGTTGAATATTCTTTTAGGGACATTTTTACAAATCTCTAATGTATCGATTGGGTGGATTGTTCTCTACAGTGGCTTGTTTGAAGCAGGCGTTTTCCTTCTTGCTAATAAAGGGGTGGCGGTAAAAATCAAGGAAGTAGATATTCGAAATCGCTTTAAATTTATTTTTGGAAAAACGGTATGGTTTCAAATTCTTTTGCTCATCTTTTTGATGGTCAAACTTTATCTTGGTTTGGATGCGAGGTTGATTTTATTCTATGGACATATTTTCATTGTCTTTAATGCCTTAATGTATCTATTATCTAGTAGTCAGGTTAGCCTTAAAAAGAACAAACTGTCTTCTTAATCTTACAGCAGTAGAGCCTAACAAGGGGAGGTCATAGTGGAAAGGATTTTTATGAAAAAGTATCAACTTCTATTCAAAATAAGTGCAGTTTTCTCTTACTTATTTTTCGTATTTGGTCTTGCTCAGCTGACGTATATCGTCCAAAATTATTGGCAATTTTCTTCCCAGATTGGCAATTTCGTCTGGATTCAAAATATCTTGAGTTTACTATTTAGCGGAGTCATGATTTGGATTCTGGTTAAGACAGGTCATGGTTATCTCTTTCACATTCCAAGAAAAAAATGGCTTTGGTATTCGATTTTGACAGTATTAGTGGTAGTGCTCCAGATCTCTTTTAACGTTCAGACAGCTAAACATGTTCAGTCAACTGCTGAAGGTTGGGCTGTATTGATCGGTTATAGTGGGACCAACTTTGCTGAGCTAGGTATCTATATAACTTTGTTCTTTCTGACTCCACTTATGGAAGAGCTAATCTATAGAGGATTACTGCAACACGCCTTTTTTAAGCATTCGAGATTTGGCCTTGATTTGCTTCTTCCGTCAATTTTATTTGCTCTTCCTCATTTTTCAAGCCTGCCTAGTTTGTTAGATATCTTCGTCTTTGCAACATCTGGCATCATCTTTGCTAGTTTGACCCGCTATACCAAGAGCATTTATCCTTCCTATGCGGTGCATGTGATCAATAATATTTTCGCAACATTACCATTTTTGCTCACTTTTCTACATAGGGTCTTAGGGTAAAAAAACAAAAGGCTTGCTTTTTAGCCATAGAGGAGGTTATTATGTATAGACACTTATTTTTCCTAAATTCAAAAACTTTAGACTGGTTGACCCCCTATATTCTAGTCTTGGCTTCTGACACCATTGCCTTTAACGTTTTTGTGCTAACCTTTGTATCTGTTGTGGCCTTTTATTTCCTAAATCCCATGCTATCTTTAATGGCTATCTTCTTAGGGGGTGGTTATGTGGTCGGATTTTGGTTACTCAAATGGTTTGTTTTGGAAAGGCTAGAACTAAAGAATGACGTGTAGGGAAGTCTGTTTGTTGAGGAGGATAGTTTTATGGCCATTTTCAATAAGTGTCATGCCTTGTTTTTGGGATTTTTAGTATTTGCAATCGTTGATGCGGCGGGATATTCCGTCAATCAAGGAGATTATTTTCAACACCAGTACACATTCATTGTTGTAAAGAGTCTCTTGCTTTGCCTTAGTATTGGCTATACGAGATGGTTTGATATGATTTCTTTCGGGATTTTAAGTAAGAAGCAACTCTTGCTCTTCATTGGAATCTTTCTTCTCACGGTGCTGGTAAATATAGGCTATCATGCCTTTTTCTCAGTTGCTTCTGGTGCTTCGGCTCAACACCTTGAGAAAACGAGTAATGGACTTTCGCTTTCCTTTATTGTAAATGTCACGGTTTTGGCACCTATCCATGAGGAACTCCTGTTTAGAGGACTTCTTCAGGGTGCGGTTTTTGACAATTCGTGGATAGGGCTTGTGCTGACATCCTCTCTCTTTTCGTTCATGCATGGACCTTATGATGTCCCTTCGTTTTTCTATTATCTACTTGGGGGCTTGTTGTTGGGCTTTGCTTATAAAAAGAGCCAAAACTTGTGGGTCTCTACTCTAGTCCATATGTTTTACAACAGTTTGCCACTCTTAACTTATATTCAATGAAAATCAAAGAGCAAACTAGGAAACTAGCCGCAGGTTACCCAAAACAGTGTTTTGAGGTTGTTGATAGAACTGACGAAGTCAGTCACATATATAATCCAAGGCGGCGTTGACGTGGTTTGAAGAGTATAAAATGGTTTGTTTTGGAAAGACTAGATCTCAAGGATGACGTGTAGGGAAGTTTGTTGAGGAGGATAATTTTATGGAGTTTTTTGATAAATTTCATGCCTTGTGCTTTGGATTTTTAGTACTAATAATCGTCATTACAGTTCCTTATACGATTAACCATGGGGATTTTTTTCAAAATGAATCTGCATTGATTATTGTAAGTCTTCTAGTAACCTCTCTGAGTGTTGCTTATGCTAGAAAGTTTGAAATGATTTCTTTTGGGATGTTAAGCAAGAAAGAACTTTTGCTTTTCATTGCAATCTTTCTTCTAAGTGTGCTTGAGACGCTGGTTTATATTCATTTCTTTGCTGTTTCTTCTGGCGCAGGAGTTCAACACTTGGCGGAAGTCAGCAGAGGAATTTCCCTGTCTTTGATTTTGACTTCCTCAGTTTTTGGCCCCATCCAGGAGGAACTCATTTTCAGAGGACTTCTTCAAGGTGCGATTTTTGACAATTCTTGGTTAGGACTTGTGTTAACTTCCTCTCTCTTTTCTTTCATGCATGGACCTTCTAATGTCTCTTCGTTTATTTTTTATCTACTTGGGGGCTTGTTGCTGGGCTTTGCTTATAAAAAGAGCCAAAATCTATGGGTTTCTACTCTAGTTCACATGTTTTACAATGCTTGGCCACTCTTATATTATTTATAAAAATCATGAAAAGGTAAGCAGAAGACGGTGCTTTCCTTTTTCTTTCTATAAGGATACCCAAGCCAATCCAGAGGCTTTTCTTTGAGAATCGGGTATGGAGCGGTTGACGAATAGGCCAAAAACTAGTAGAATAGTAAGGAAACTTTATACGGAGGAAAGAAATGGATTTGGGTGATAATGAGCTAACACTGACTCCCATACCTGGGAAAAGTGGCAAGGCTTATATGGGTAGCTATCCTGATGGGAAGCGTATCTTTGTAAAAATGAACACCTCTCCAATCCTACCTGGTCTAGCTAGAGAACAAATTGCTCCACAATTATTATGGAGTCGCCGTTTGGCAGATGGGCGTGATATGTGTGCTCAAGAATGGTTGACAGGCAAGATATTGACCCCCTATGATATGAATCGTAAACAAATCGTCAATATCTTAACCCGTCTTCATCGCTCACGTCCGTTGATGACACAGTTGAGTCGTTTGGGATATGCTATGGAAACACCTGTAGATTTACTACAGTCTTGGCAAGAAACGGCTCCAGATGCTTTGCGTAAAAATCATTTTATCAGTGAAGTGATGGCTGATTTACGTCAGACTATTCCAGGATTTAGAGAGGACTATGCGACCATTGTCCATGGAGATGTACGACATAGTAATTGGATTGAGACAGATAGTGGCTTGATTTATTTGGTAGATTGGGATTCGGTTCGCTTGACCGACCGCATGTTTGATGTGGCCCATATGCTCTGCCATTATATTCCAGAACATCAGTGGAAGGAATGGTTGACCTACTACGGCTATAAGTACAATCAAACGGTATTAAATAAATTGTATTGGTACGGTCAATTGTCTTACTTGAGCCAGATTTCCAAGTATTATATGAACCAAGATTTAGAAAATGTCAATCGGGAGATTCATGGCTTGCGTCACTTCCGAGACAAGTATGGAAAGAGAAGATGAGAGTTAGAAATCGTAAAGGGGCGACAGAATTACTAGAGGCCAATCCCCAGTATGTGGTCCTCAATCCCTTGGAAGCTAAGGGAAAATGGCGTAACTTGTTTGGCAATGATAATCCCATTCATGTGGAAGTTGGAAGTGGAAAAGGTGCCTTTGTTTCAGGTATGGCCAAGCAAAACCCTGATATCAACTATATCGGGATTGATATTCAAAAGTCTGTTTTGAGCTACGCTTTGGACAAGGTGCTTGAAGTTGGAGTGCCTAACATCAAGCTCTTGTGGGTAGATGGTTCTGACTTGACTGACTACTTTGAAGACGGTGAGATTGATCGTTTGTATCTGAACTTTTCAGATCCTTGGCCTAAAAAGCGTCATGAAAAGCGTCGTTTGACCTATAAGACCTTCTTGGATACCTTTAAGCGCATCTTGCCTGAAAATGGAGAAATTCATTTCAAGACGGATAACCGTGGCTTGTTTGAGTACAGCCTAGTGAGCTTTTCTCAGTATGGCATGAAACTCAATGGTGTCTGGCTTGATTTACATGCCAGTGATTTTGAAGGCAATGTCATGACAGAATACGAGCAAAAATTCTCCAACAAGGGGCAAGTTATCTACCGAGTTGAGGTAGAATTTTAAGAAATAGCCTGAAATCAGGCTGTATAAGTGCTTTTGCTTTACAGAAATTGGCAAACGTGTTATACTAAGAGTAAGAATATGAAAAGTGAGGCGGGGAAATATCTTCGCCTCTTGCTTATGAGGAGGTGGACGCAATCGCAACAATCGTAGAATTAGTCAGAGAAGTTGTAGAACCTGTCATCCAAGAACCTTTCGAACTCGTGGATATCGAGTATGGAAAGATTGGCAGTGATATGATTCTTAGTATTTTTGTAGATAAACCTGAAGGAATTACCTTGAACGACACGGCAGACTTGACAGAAATGATCAGTCCTGTCCTAGACACCATCAAGCCAGATCCCTTCCCAGAACAATATTTCCTAGAAATCACCAGTCCAGGCTTGGAACGTCCTTTGAAAACCAAAGATGCCGTCTCTGGAGCGGTTGGGAAATACATCCATGTCGGGCTCTACCAAGCCATCGATAAGCAAAAGGTCTTTGAAGGAACCTTGTTGGCCTTTGAAGAGGACGAGTTGACCATGGAATATATGGACAAGACGCGTAAGAAAACCGTCCAAATTCCATACAGTTTAGTATCAAAAGCACGTTTAGCAGTTAAATTATAGAAAAAGAAAGGATAGCTTTTGAGGATTCAAAAGTGAAGAAAACATGAGTAAAGAAATGCTAGAGGCCTTCCGCATTTTGGAAGAAGACAAGGGAATCAAAAAAGAAGATATCATCGACGCAGTAGTAGAGTCGCTTCGTTCCGCTTATCGCAGACGCTATGGTCAATCAGACAGCGTAGCTATTGATTTCAACGAAAAAACAGGTGACTTTACCGTTTATACTGTCCGTGAAGTGGTTGATGAAGTATTTGATAGCCGTTTGGAAATCAGCTTGAAAGATGCTCTTGCCATTAATTCAGCCTATGAACTTGGTGATAAAATCAAGTTTGAAGAGGCACCTGCTGAGTTTGGTCGTGTAGCAGCTCAATCTGCCAAACAAACCATCATGGAAAAAATGCGCAAGCAAACACGTGCCATCACTTACAATACTTACAAAGAACACGAGCAAGAAATCATGTCTGGTACAGTAGAACGCTTTGACAACCGCTTCATCTATGTCAACCTTGGCAGCATCGAAGCCCAATTGTCAAAACAAGATCAAATTCCTGGAGAAGTTTTTGCTTCTCATGATCGTATCGAAGTTTATGTCTACAAAGTTGAAGACAACCCTCGTGGTGTCAACGTCTTTGTCAGCCGTAGCCATCCAGAGATGATCAAACGTTTGATGGAACAAGAAATTCCAGAAGTTTATGATGGAACTGTTGAAATCATGAGCGTGGCTCGTGAAGCTGGCGACCGTACTAAGGTTGCAGTTCGTAGCCACAATCCAAACGTGGACGCTATTGGTACAATCGTTGGACGTGGTGGTGCTAACATCAAGAAGATTACTAGCAAATTCCACCCAGCTCGCTACGATGCTAAGAGCGATCGTATGGTTCCAATCGAAGAAAACATCGACGTTATTGAATGGGTAGCCGATCCAGCTGAATTTATCTACAACGCTATCGCTCCTGCTGAAGTTGACCAAGTTATCTTTGATGAAAACGACAGTAAACGTGCCTTGGTCGTTGTGCCAGATAACAAGCTTTCTCTTGCCATTGGTCGTCGTGGACAAAACGTGCGCTTGGCGGCTCACTTGACTGGGTACCGTATCGATATCAAGTCTGCTAGCGAATTTGAAGCCATGGAAGAAGCTGGTTCGGTAGATTTGGAAGCAGAAAACGATACTGTAGAAGAATAAAAGCTGCTAGAGGAGGGAAAGATGAAAACGAGAAAAATCCCTTTGCGCAAGTCTGTCGTGTCCAATGAAGTGATTGATAAGCGGGATTTGCTCCGCATTGTCAAGAACAAGGAAGGGCAAGTCTTTATTGATCCGACAGGCAAGGCTAATGGCCGTGGCGCTTATATCAAACTAGACAATGCAGAAGCCCTAGAGGCGAAAAAGAAGAAGGTCTTTAACCGTAGCTTTAGCATGGAAGTGGATGAAAGCTTTTATGACGAGTTGATCGCTTATGTGGATCACAAAGTGAAAAGAAGAGAGTTAGGACTTGAATAAGCAAAAGATAAGCAATCTCTTGGGGCTTGCTCAGCGAGCAGGGCGGATTATATCGGGTGAAGAATTGGTGGTCAAGGCCATTCAAGACGGCAAGGCCAAGTTGGTCTTTCTAGCCCATGATGCTGGACCCAATCTGACCAAGAAGATTCAAGATAAAAGTCATTATTATCAAGTAGAAATTGTAACCGTGTTTTCAACACTGGAATTAAGCATAGCAGTCGGGAAATCGAGAAAGGTTTTGGCTGTAACAGATGCTGGATTTACAAAGAAAATGAGGTCTCTTATGGAATAGAAGAGGAGGACATGATTTGTCTAAGAAAAGATTGTACGAAATCGCAAAAGAACTTGGAAAAGAAAGTAAAGAAGTTGTAGCGCGTGCAAAAGAGTTGGGCTTGGATGTGAAAAGCCACTCATCAAGTGTGGAAGAAGATGTCGCTGCAAAAATCGCTGCCAGCTTTAAGCCTGCAGCTACTCCGAAAGCAGAAGTAAAACCTGCAGAACCAAAAGCAAGTGCAGAAAAGAAAGCCGAGAAATCTGAGCCAGTGAAACTAGCTGTAGCTAAGGAAGAGGCAAAAGCGGCTGAACTAGTTGCTCCTAAAACAGAAAAAGCAGTAGCGAAACCACAAAGTCGTAATTTCAAGGCTGAGCGTGAAGCTCGTGCCAAAGAGCAGGCAGAACGACGCAAGCAAAATAAGGGCAATAACCGTGACCAACAACAAAATGGCAACCGTCAGAAAAACGACGGCCGTAATGGTGGAAAACAAGGTCAGGGAAACCGCGACAATCGTCGCTTTAATGACCAAGCTAAGAAACAGCAAAGTCAGCAAAATCGTGGAAATGAGCGCCGTCAACAAGAGGACAAACGTTCAAATCAAGCGGCTCCACGTATTGACTTTAAAGCCCGTGCAGCAGCCCTAAAAGCAGAACAAAATGCTGAATATGCACGTTCAAGTGAGGAACGTTTCAAGCAGACTCAGGCTGCCAAGGAAGCCTTGGCCCAAGCTAACAAACGCAAGGAGCCAGAGGAAATCTTTGAAGAGGTGGCTAAGTTAGCTGAACAAGCGCAACAAGTTCAAGCAGTGGTTGAACCAGCTCCTGTAGCTAAAGAAGCGCCAGTGGATACACGTCGTAAAAAACAAGCTCGACCAGACAAAGAACGTGATGATTTCGATCACGAAGAAGATGGTCCTAGAAAACAACAAAAGAATCGAAGTAGTCAAAATCAAGTGAGAAATCAAAGAAATAGTAACTGGAATAACAACAAGAAGAACAAAAAAGGCAATAACAAGAACAACCGTAATCAGACTCCAAAACCTGTTACAGAGCGTAAATTCCATGAATTGCCAACAGAATTTGAATATACAGATGGTATGACCGTTGCGGAAATCGCAAAACGTATCAAACGTGAACCAGCTGAAATCGTTAAGAAACTCTTTATGATGGGTGTCATGGCCACACAAAACCAATCCTTGGATGGGGAAACGATTGAACTCCTCATGGTGGATTACGGTATCGAAGCCAAACAAAAGGTTGAAGTGGATAATGCCGACATCGAACGTTTCTTTGTCGAAGATGGTTATCTCAATGAAGATGAATTGGTTGAGCGTCCACCAGTTGTAACTATCATGGGACACGTTGACCACGGTAAAACAACACTTCTAGATACCCTTCGTAACTCTCGTGTTGCGACAGGTGAAGCAGGTGGTATCACTCAGCATATCGGTGCCTACCAAATCGTTGAAAATGGCAAGAAGATTACCTTCCTTGACACACCAGGACACGCGGCCTTTACATCCATGCGTGCACGTGGTGCTTCTGTTACCGATATTACGATCTTGGTCGTAGCGGCAGATGACGGGGTTATGCCTCAGACAATTGAAGCCATTAACCACTCAAAAGCGGCCAACGTTCCAATCATCGTAGCCATTAACAAGATTGATAAACCAGGTGCTAACCCAGAACGTGTTATCGGTGAATTGGCTGAGCATGGTGTCATGTCAACCGCTTGGGGTGGAGATTCTGAATTTGTTGAAATCTCGGCTAAATTTAACCAAAATATCGAAGAATTGTTGGAAACAGTCCTTCTTGTGGCTGAAATCCAAGAACTCAAGGCAGACCCAACAGTGCGTGCTATCGGTACAGTTATCGAAGCGCGCTTGGATAAAGGAAAAGGTGCGGTCGCAACCCTTCTTGTTCAACAAGGTACCTTGAATGTTCAAGACCCAATCGTTGTCGGAAATACCTTCGGTCGTGTCCGTGCTATGACCAACGACCTTGGTCGTCGTGTTAAGGTAGCAGGTCCATCAACACCAGTTTCAATTACAGGTTTGAATGAAGCACCGATGGCGGGTGACCACTTTGCCGTTTACGAGGATGAAAAATCTGCGCGTGCAGCAGGTGAAGAACGTGCCAAACGTGCCCTTATGAAACAACGTCAAGCTACCCAACGTGTTAGCCTTGAAAATCTCTTTGATACCCTTAAAGCTGGTGAACTCAAGTCAGTTAACGTCATTATCAAGGCCGATGTACAAGGTTCTGTTGAAGCCCTTTCTGCCTCACTTCAAAAGATCGACGTGGAAGGTGTCAAAGTGACCATCGTCCACTCAGCAGTCGGTGCCATCAACGAATCAGACGTGACCCTTGCTGAAGCTTCAAATGCCTTTATCGTTGGTTTCAACGTACGCCCTACACCACAAGCTCGTCAACAAGCCGATGCTGACGATGTAGAAATCCGTCTCCACAGCATTATCTACAAAGTTATCGAAGAGATGGAAGAAGCTATGAAAGGGATGCTTGATCCAGAATTTGAAGAAAAAATCATCGGTGAAGCTCTTATCCGTGAAACCTTCAAGGTATCTAAAGTGGGAACTATCGGTGGATTTATGGTTATCAACGGTAAGGTTACCCGTGACTCTAAAGTCCGTGTTATCCGTGACGGTGTTGTTATCTATGATGGCGAACTCGCAAGCTTGAAACACTACAAAGACGACGTTAAAGAAGTTACAAACGGTCGTGAAGGTGGATTGATGATTGACGGCTACAATGATATCAAGATGGATGATGTGATTGAGGCTTATGTCATGGAAGAAATCAAGAGATAATAGAGAAACGATAGCTCATTTGACTCGTCGTCAACAGCGCCTTGATGAACCCTCAGTTCTATCTAAGGCTTGTTTCCTAGATTCAAATGGCTCTAGTTCCTCTATCTAATAGAAATAGCTAGGTCTGCTGGCCTAGCTTTTGGTTCAAAGTAGAGAAAGGAATATCATGGCAAATCATTTCCGTACGGATCGTGTGGGCATGGAAATCAAACGTGAAGTCAATGAGATTTTGCAAAAGAAAGTCCGTGATCCGCGTGTCCAAGGCGTGACCATCACAGATGTTCAGATGCTAGGTGACTTGTCTGTTGCCAAGGTTTACTACACCATTTTGAGTAACCTTGCTTCGGATAATCAAAAAGCCCAAATCGGGCTTGAAAAAGCAACTGGTACCATCAAACGTGAACTTGGCCGCAATTTGAAATTGTACAAAATCCCAGATTTGACCTTCGTCAAAGACGAGTCCATCGAGTATGGAAACAAGATTGACGAAATGCTACGCAATCTGGATAAGAACTAAGAAGAGGGGCAACCCTCTTTTTTGGTGCTTGGATTCTTCTAGCTATTAATAGCTGTATTTGTAATTGCAAAAAACAGTTTAAAAAATTTGTAAATACCTCATAGTATGATATGATAAAGTTTAATACGAATGATGAATGGAGATAGAGATGGGCAAACAAGAGTTAGCGATGCAAGTGCTGCAACAAGTGGTGAAATTACCCATGGTCAAAGTTGATCGAGAAAAATTTTTAGTTGACAAATTTTCTAAAGAGTTAGATCGAAAGGATATTGCTACATTATTGGAAAAAGGTCCGACCTCTTTGTTAACAAAGGAAAGCTTGGATCGAGTTGCTAAGACCTGTATTAAGGACAATGTTCTACGAGCAAGCGGGACTTCGATTTTGGCAGGTTTACCTGGTGGTATTGCCATGGCAATCACTATTCCAACAGATGTAGTTCAGTTTTATGCTTTTTCATTAAAGTTGGCTCAAGAACTAGGCTATATTTATGGATTTGATGATCTTTGGGAATCCCGTGATGAATTGAGCGAGGATGCTCAAAATACACTCTTGCTTTATCTCGGTGTCATGCTAGGGGTAAATGGAGCAGGGGCTTTACTTCGCTCTGGAGGTGTAACAGTTGCCAAGCATGTGATGAAGACGATTCCGCAGAAAGCTTTGACAAAGACACTTTGGTATCCTATTCTGGAAAAAGTTTTGAAAATTTTTGGAGTCAGCTTGACAAAGGGAGGCTTGGCTAAGGGAATGGGAAAAGTGATTCCTATTTTAGGAGGTGTCCTTTCTGGTGGCTTAACCTTTGCGACCATGAAGCCGATGGGGGAAAGACTGCAAAAGGAATTATCCAAATTAGTTAATTATAATGAAGGGCAGTATCAAATAGATATTGATACTATCCGAAAAGAAGCTGAAATCATCGAAGGTGAGTAATATGGGACTTATAAAAACTCTAGCTAAAACTTACGGGAATTACTTTTTGACCATGCAAGGTGTAAAAGTAATGAAAACGATAAAGAAAGATGACCATGTCGTTGTCGGTTTTGGGAAACTCTTTATTGCAGACAAGCTAATGGATACGGCTCGTTGGCTCATCAAGCCAGAGGAGAGAGAATGAAATTTTTCTGGGGCCTTCTTGCTATTCTTTTTATCAAACCAATTATTGGGATTGTGAAATTCTTTTGGATGATCATCTCTTTTGCAGTCCAATTGCTGTTTTACAAGCTATTATTTAAGATATTGGATTGGCTCTTTAAACTTATTTAGATGGTCATCCAAGTCGTGGAGAACTAGCAAGTCTTGTACTGCTAGTTTTTTAATCTCTTTTCATATGGTATAATATAAGCAGTAAAATCATTTTAAAACATTCAGTGGAGGTCGTCATGGACAATATCATCGATGTGTCAATTCCTGTTGCAGAAGTGGTGGACAAGTATCCAGAAGTCTTGGAAATTCTAGTGGAGCTAGGTTTTAAACCTCTTGCCAATCCCTTAATGCGCAATACAGTCGGTCGCAAGGTATCGCTCAAACAAGGTTCTAAGCTGGAAGGAACTCCTATGGCCAAGATTGTCCGCACACTGGAAGCAAATGGCTACGAAGTGATTGGATTAGACTAATGGCAGATGAACGGATTCATGTCCTGCGGGATATTTTGTTAGAATTGCACAATGGCGCCTCTCCTGAGTCGGTTCAGGAGCGCTTTGATGCGACCTTTACAGGCGTTTCAGCCATTGAGATTTCCCTCATGGAGCACGAGCTGATGAACTCAGACTCAGGTGTCACCTTTGAAGATGTCATGGAACTCTGTGACGTTCATGCCAATCTTTTTAAAAATGCTGTTAAGGGTGTCGAAGTTGCAGATACCGAGCACCCAGGTCACCCAGTTCGTGTCTTTAAGGATGAAAATCTAGCCCTCCGTGCGGCCTTGATTCGCATTCGTAGATTGTTAGATACCTATGAGTCTATGGAAGATGAAGAAATGCTTGCGGAGATGCGTAAGGGTTTGGTGCGTCAGATGGGACTTGTGGGTCAATTTGACATCCACTACCAGCGTAAGGAAGAGCTCTTTTTCCCCATCATGGAGCGCTATGGTCACGATTCACCTCCAAAAGTTATGTGGGGAGTGGATGACCAGATTAGGGAACTCTTTCAAACAGCTTTAGCGACAGCCAAGTCACTACCTGAAGTACCGATTTCTACTGTAAAAGAAGCTTTTGAAGCCTTTGCGGCAGAGTTTGAAAGTATGATTTTCAAGGAAGAGTCCATCCTTCTCATGATTCTCCTCGAGTCCTTTACTCAGGATGACTGGCTTCAGATTGCAGAGGAGAGCGACGCCTATGGCTATGCTATCATCCGTCCGTCTGAGAAATGGGTTCCAGAACGCCAGAGTTTTGTTGAGGAAAAGATTGCAGAGGAGCCTATTCAGCTAGATACGGCAGAGGGACAAGTTCAGCAGGTTATCGATACGCCAGAAGGACAGTTTACCATTACCTTTACCCCTAAGGAAAAGAAAGCAGTGCTGGACCGTCATAGTCAACAGGCTTTTGGGAATGGCTATCTTTCAGTCGAGCAGGCTAATCTCATCCTCAATCACCTCCCTATGGAGATTACCTTTGTCAATAAAGACGACATTTTCCAGTATTACAATGACAATACGCCAGCTGATGAGATGATTTTCAAACGGACGCCGTCCCAAGTTGGGCGCAATGTTGAACTCTGTCATCCGCCTAAGTACTTGGACAAGGTCAAGACCATCATGAAGGGGCTTCGTGAGGGAAGCAAAGGCAAGTATGAAATGTGGTTCAAGTCTGAGTCGCGAGGTAAGTTTGTCCACATCACCTACGCTGCAGTGCACGATGAAGAGGGAGAATTCCAAGGTGTGCTAGAATACGTTCAGGATATCCAGCCCTACCGTGAGATTGACACGGACTATTTCCGTGGATTAGAATAAGGAGAAAAAATGAGTTACGAACAAGAATTTATGAAGGAATTTGAAGCCTGGGTCAATACCCAAATCATGATCAACGACATGGCGCATAAGGAAAGCCAAAAAGTCTACGAAGAAGACCAAGACGAGCGTGCCAAAGATGCCATAATTCGCTACGAAAGCCGCTTGGATGCTTATCAGTTCTTGCTTGGTAAGTTTGAAAACTTCAAGGCAGGTAAGGGATTCCATGATTTACCAGAGGGATTGTTTGGTGAGCGAAATTATTAAACTAGAAAGATTCTTGATTTTTTACTAAAATCTTGATAGAATATTTATATTAAATCCTTGTCAGAGCAGGGGTTTTTTATTGAAAGGATTTTATCATGTCAAAGAAACTCAATCGTAAAAAACAATTACGAAATAGCCTCCGTCGCGCAGGTGCCTTTTCAAGTACTGTGACTAAGGTTGTAGAAGAGACAAAGAAAGTCGTGAAACGTGCAGAGCAGTCAGCAAGCCAAGCTGGTAAGGCTGTTTCTAAAAAAGTTGAACAAGCAGTCGAAGCTACCAAAGAACAAGCTCAAAAAGTAGCCAATTCTGTCGAAGATTTTGCAGCAAACTTGGGTGGACTTCCACTTGACCGTGCCAAAACTTTCTATGATGAAGGTATCAAGTCTGCTTCAGATTTCAAAAACTGGACTGAAAAAGAACTCCTTGCCTTGAAAGGAATCGGCCCAGCTACCATCAAGAAATTGAAAGAAAATGGCATCAAGTTCAAGTAATATTTCTTGTGCCTTGCATTTCCGAAAAAATCTTGCTACAATAGAGCCATTAGAGGTGTTTTGAATCCCACATTTTACAGAAAGTGGCGGCGCTGAGAAGTCCACAAATGTGTCAAAACTAGTTGCTAATGGGTGAAAAATTGAAATAAAAGTGTCTTTTTGTTTTAAAGACGAGAGTTGCGGGCGCTGCCCGAAATTGGGTGGTACCGCGGATAGCACATTCGTCCCTGTCATATAGATGGCAGGGCTTTTCTTTTGTATCTTGGTCAAAGGAGGTTGTTATGAAGCAATCTTTTAACACAAGTAAACTATATTATGGCTTTCCGATCTTCATTTTGGGGTATCAGGACCAGAATTTTGGACACAATATAACGACTTGCAGCTCATCTTATAGTCTGGGAGATTGGCTAGTTATCGGTGTTGGTTCTGAGGAAAATGCGGCTGAGCAGATTAAGCATTATCAACAGTTCACCGTGAATATCCCTGATGAAAATCTCATGCTCGAGATGGAGCAGGCTGGTTTTATCAGTCATCGAGAGAAATTGAAACACCTGGGGCTAGACTACGAGATTTCTGAACAGACTCATGCTCCGATTTTGGAATCTTGTCCAGTTGTTTTGGATTGCCAAGTAGATCGGATTGTCGAAGAAGATGAAATCTGCCACATCTTTGCTAAGATTCTGGATCGACTGGCTAATCCTGAACTTTTGGATGATAAGGGACATTTTAAAAATGACCGTTTTTCGCCGACTTACTTTATGGGGGACGGTCACCAGCGCGTTTATCGCTATTTAGATAACCGTGTTGACCCTATGGGGAGCTTCATAAAGAAAGCGAGGAAGAAGGATGACAAGAGCTGAGTTGCCAGATAAAATCGAAACAGAACGTCTCGTTTTACGAGTCCGCAAAGTGGCGGATGCTGAGGATATCTTTGATTATGCTAGTCGTCCAGAAGTTTCTTACCCAGCAGGTTTTCCACCTGTCAAGACCTTGGAAGATGAGATTTATTATCTGGAGCATATCCTTCCTGAACGTAATAAAAAGGAGAATCTCCCAGCTGGCTATGGGATTGTCGTCAAAGGAACCGATAAAGTCATTGGTTCTGTTGACTTCAATCACCGTCACGAAGATGATGTACTGGAGATTGGCTACACCTTGCACCCAGACTATTGGGGACGCGGTTATGTGCCAGAAGCAGCGCGTGCCTTGATTGACTTAGCCTTTAAAGATTTGGGTCTTCACAAGATTGAACTCTCTTGCTTTGGTTACAATATCCAAAGTCAACGAGTCGCAGAAAAACTTGGATTTACCCTCGAAGCTCGTATAAGAGATCGCAAAGATGCCGAAGGCAATCGCTGTGATGATTTGAGATATGGCTTGCTGAGGAGTGAGTGGGAGGTAATTTGATGCATCTTTTCATCATTGGTGCTCCAGCATCAGGAAAAATGACGATTGGTCAAGAACTGTCTCTACTGACGGATTCTACCCTCTTTTATAACCATCAAGCCATCGATTTTGCACTAGAAATCTATCAGGATTATACCGAGGAGATGTGGGAATTTGTTCGTGGAATCACCTTTTCTTTCCTTGGAGCAAGTGCAAGAAATCAGCGATCAGTAATTTTAACTGACGTAATTGATTTTTCAAATCAGTACCAGCTGATGTATTTAAAGCAAATTCAGGATTTATTGGGTAACTTTCATCAAGAGATTCTGTTTGTTGAGTTGGAAACAAGTCTTGAAGAGCGTTTACGTCGAAATCGAACGGAGAACCGGTTGAAGCACAAGCCCTTGAAACGGCATATTGAGATATCTGAAAGAGAAATTTTGGAGACCACTGAAACACTTCAATTAAATTCCCAATGTCAACCTAATGAGTTACACCACTACCTTAAAATAAATAATACGAATCTGTCTGCAGCCGAAGTTGCTAAGCAGATTCAAGATAAAATGAATACAATATAGAAAGGACAAACACATGTCTAAAGAACTTTCACCTAAATACAATCCAGCCGAGGTTGAGGCTGGTCGTTACCAAAAATGGCTTGACGCTGATGTTTTCAAGCCTTCAGGAGACCAAAAGGCTAAGCCTTATTCTATCGTTATTCCACCACCAAACGTAACTGGTAAACTTCACCTTGGTCACGCTTGGGATACGACTTTGCAAGATATCATCATCCGTCAAAAACGCATGCAAGGTTTTGATACTCTTTGGCTTCCAGGGATGGACCACGCGGGGATTGCCACTCAGGCTAAGGTTGAGGAGCGCTTGCGTGGGGAGAGCATTACGCGTTACGACTTGGGTCGTGAAAAATTCCTCGAGAAAGTCTGGGAATGGAAAGACGAATATGCGACGACCATCAAGGAACAATGGGGTAAGATGGGGCTCTCTGTAGACTACTCTCGCGAGCGTTTCACCCTTGACGAAGGTTTGTCAAAAGCCGTTCGCAAGGTCTTTGTGGACCTTTACAAGAAAGGCTGGATCTACCGTGGTGAGTTTATCATCAACTGGGACCCAGCTGCACGAACAGCCCTTTCTGATATTGAAGTTATTCACAAGGATGTCGAAGGTGCCTTCTACCATATGAACTACATGCTGGAAGATGGTTCACGCGCCCTTGAAGTAGCGACTACTCGTCCTGAGACCATGTTTGGGGACGTTGCCGTTGCGGTCAATCCAGAAGATCCACGTTACAAGGATTTGATTGGTAAAAATGTCATCCTTCCAATCGCTAATAAATTGATCCCAATCGTTGGGGATGAGCACGCAGATCCTGAGTTTGGTACGGGTGTCGTGAAAATCACACCTGCCCATGATCCAAACGATTTCTTGGTTGGTCAACGCCATAACTTGCCACAAGTCAACGTCATGAACGATGACGGAACTATGAATGACTTGGCCTTTGAATTTGTAGGCATGGACCGTTTTGAAGCTCGTAAGGCGGTCGTTGCTAAGCTGGAAGAAATCGGTGCCCTCGTTAAAATCGAAAAACGTGTCCACAGTGTTGGTCATTCAGAACGTACAGGTGTTGTAGTCGAACCACGCTTGTCAACGCAATGGTTCGTCAAGATGGACCAATTGGCCAAGAATGCTATTGCCAACCAAGACACAGAGGACAAGGTCGAATTCTACCCACCTCGTTTCAACGATACTTTCCTTCAATGGATGGAAAATGTTCACGACTGGGTTATCTCTCGTCAGCTCTGGTGGGGTCACCAAATCCCTGCTTGGTACAATGCTGAGGGTGAAATGTACGTCGGTGAAGAAGCTCCAGAAGGTGACGGATGGACACAAGATGAAGACGTCTTGGATACTTGGTTCAGTTCTGCCCTTTGGCCATTCTCAACTATGGGCTGGCCGGATGTCGACTCAGAAGATTTCAAACGTTACTTCCCAACTTCAACCTTGGTAACAGGTTACGATATCATCTTCTTCTGGGTGTCTCGTATGATTTTCCAATCATTGGAATTCACAGGCCGTCAGCCATTCCAAAACGTCCTTATCCACGGTCTCATCCGTGACGAGCAAGGACGCAAGATGTCTAAGTCTCTCGGTAACGGGATTGACCCAATGGATGTTATCGAGAAATACGGTGCCGATGCCCTACGTTGGTTCCTTTCAAACGGTTCTGCACCAGGCCAAGACGTGCGCTTCTCTTACGAGAAAATGGATGCTTCATGGAACTTCATTAACAAGATCTGGAACATCTCGCGCTACATTCTCATGAACAATGAAGGCTTGACCCTTGAGCAAGCAACTGCTAATGTGGAAAAAGTTGCCAACAAGGAAGCTGGAAATGTCACAGACCGCTGGATTCTCCACAACCTCAATGAAACCATCGGAAAAGCTACTGCCAACTTCGATAAGTTTGAATTTGGTGTGGCTGGTCACATCCTCTACAACTTCATCTGGGATGAGTTTGCGGACTGGTACGTTGAGTTGACTAAGGAAGTTCTTTATAGTGACAACGAAGAAGAGAAAGTCATCACACGTTCTGTTCTCCTTTACACCTTGGACAAGATCCTTCGTCTCCTTCACCCAATCATGCCATTCGTGACAGAGGAAATCTTTGGACAAATCTCAGAAGGTTCTATCGTTACAGCAGAATACCCAACTGTCAACCCAGCCTTTGAAGATCTTGCTGCCCACACTGGTGTTGAAAGTCTCAAAGACTTGATCCGTGCTGTTCGTAATGCGCGTGCAGAAGTAAACGTAGCGCCAAGCAAACCTATCACAATCCTTGTTAAAACAAGCGATAGCAACTTGGAAACCTTCTTTAACAGCAATGTCAACTACATCAAACGCTTCACAAATCCAGAACACTTGGAAATCGCATCAACCATCCCTGCACCTGAACTTGCTATGTCAAGTGTCATTACAGGAGCAGAAATCTACTTGCCACTCGCTGACCTCCTCAATGTCGAAGAAGAACTGGCTCGTCTCGACAAGGAACTAGCTAAATGGCAAAAAGAACTGGATATGGTCGGTAAGAAACTCTCTAACGAACGCTTCGTAGCCAATGCCAAACCAGAAGTCGTCCAAAAAGAACGCGACAAACAAGCCGACTACCAAGCCAAATACGATGCGACCGTCGCACGTATTGATGAGATGAAGAAGTTGGTGAAATAAACACAGAAACACGGTGATGAGCCGTGTTTTTTTGGTATAATGAAATCAATATCTATTGATGGAGAAAGTGATGTCTAAACACCCTCATTATGAATTGTTAAATTTGATTGGCTACGGTCTTGCCAAGTTTGACAAGCTTTTTATAAAAGAATTTCAATGTTCTAGTAAGTCGGAGTTTTATCGCTATGTGGTTTCTCTGGGAATTGCTGAAACAACTGGAGTTGTAAAAAATAGAATGGACTTATTCGATCCTTATTTTGACAATAATCGAAAAGGGTGGTGGCAGAAAGCTGAAGTTTACCGTTTTCGTAAAGATTTAATTGACATGATGTTTGGGAATGAAGATGTTCATAGTTATGCTGAAATAGTTAAAATGTTACTTGCCAGCGAAGGAAAGAAAACAGGTATTACTACCATTGAAAAGCCAATAATCCGAACTAAATTCAAACGTCTACAAGAAACTGGAATGGAAGCAGAAAATTACTTTATACTCCATTTTGATAAAGAAGAAAAATTTCAAGGTGGACAATTAACCGACGCCCGCCTCTATGGCGATGGATATGATTTCCAAGTAGATGTTCAAGAACATTCTTACCTTGCTGAAGTTAAAGGTATTCGAAAACCTAAAGGACGGATTCGTTTGACTGCCAGAGAATTTGAAAAAGCCAAGGAGTTTCAATCGGATTTTATTTTATCCTTGGTCACAAACCTTGATGATATTCCAAAGTTAGTGCTAGTTGATAATCCTTTAAAACATTTTGAGTTTAAAAAGAATATTATCAAAAATGAAATCATTGAATATAGAAGCTTAGAAGATTTGTATTAGTTCCCCCTTAACCTTTGACTATTCTGCAAAATTATCGTACAATAAGGAGTAAATGATAAAATGAGGTCAGAGTCTGTTTGCTCTGGCGATAGTAGTATAAATGAGGAGAAACGCTTTGGAATTAGAAGTATTTGCTGGGCAAGAAAAAAGTGAACTATCTATGATTGAGGTAGCGCGTGCTATCTTGGAACTTCGTGGTCGCGACCATGAGATGCATTTTAGCGATCTTGTAAACGAAATTCAAAACTACCTTGGAACATCAAACAGCGATATCCGCGAAGCCTTGCCTTTGTTCTACACAGAGTTGAACTTTGACGGTAGCTTCATCTCACTTGGAGACAATAAATGGGGTCTTCGTTCATGGTATGGTGTGGACGAGATTGACGAAGAAATCATCGCTCTTGAAGAAAATGACGACGATGAAGTGTCGCCAAAAGCTAAGAAAAAACTCGTCAATGCCTTCATGGATGGCGATTCAGATGCTATTGACTACAATGTGGATGATCCAGAAGACGAAGATGCATACGAAGCAGATCCAGCTCTTTCATACGATGATGAAAATCCAGATGATGAGAAAAATGAAGTGGAAGCTTATGATGCAGAAATCAACGAAATCGCTCCAGATGACTTGGGTGAAGACGTGGATCTTAACGAAGAAGACGACGAGTTTTCAGATGATGATGCTGAAACGAGTGAAGAAGAGTAAAAGACTTCACGGAGGAGATCACCTGATCTCCTTTTTTCTTGCTTGGGCAGAGTAGTTGAGCGAGTCATTCGTTGGGATGCTATCCTATTTTTGTTTTCTGAAAACAATCTCTTTTTTCATATTTTATCAATTCGAGTTGACAAATAATCTGCTTTAAGGTATCATATTGTTCGGGCACCTCTTTTAGAGGTCGGGGCTCCCTAGTTACTAGGGAGCTATTTTTGTTTTTTCAAGAAGTTGTCTTCTTGTATTTTAGTTGTGAATCTGGTGCAGTCGTTCCAGATTATTCTTATTAGTAGGGTCTTGTTTTCTATGTCCCCTCGTAGTTAGCAAGACCTTGAGCATTTTAGAAAGAGGAATCTATGTCTACGAAATATATTTTTGTAACTGGTGGTGTGGTATCGTCTATTGGGAAAGGGATTGTGGCAGCAAGTCTGGGCCGTCTCTTGAAAAATCGTGGTCTCAAAGTAACCATTCAAAAGTTTGACCCTTATATCAATATTGATCCGGGAACTATGAGTCCTTATCAGCACGGGGAAGTTTTTGTGACAGATGACGGAGCTGAAACAGATTTGGACTTGGGTCACTATGAACGTTTCATCGATATCAATCTTAACAAATATTCCAATGTCACAACTGGTAAAATTTACAGTGAAGTTCTTCGTAAAGAACGTCGTGGAGAATACCTTGGGGCAACTGTTCAAGTCATTCCTCATATCACAGATGCTTTGAAAGAAAAAATCAAGCGTGCCGCTCTAACGACAGACTCGGATGTCATTATCACAGAGGTTGGTGGAACAGTAGGAGATATCGAGTCCTTGCCATTTCTAGAGGCCCTTCGTCAGATGAAGGCAGATGTGGGTGCGGATAATGTTATGTACATCCATACAACCTTGCTTCCTTATCTAAAGGCTGCCGGTGAAATGAAAACCAAACCAACTCAACACTCTGTAAAAGAATTACGTGGATTGGGAATCCAGCCAAATATGTTGGTTATTCGTACAGAAGAGCCAGCTGGTCAAGGAATTAAAAACAAACTGGCCCAGTTCTGTGATGTGGCACCAGAAGCTGTTATTGAATCGTTGGATGTCGAACATCTTTACCAAATTCCACTGAACTTGCAGGCACAAGGTATGGATCAAATTGTCTGTGACCATTTGAAATTAGACGTACCAGTAGCAGATATGACAGAATGGTCAGCCATGGTGGACAAGGTCATGAACCTCAAGAAACAAGTCAAGATTTCCCTTGTCGGTAAGTATGTTGAATTGCAAGATGCCTACATTTCTGTGGTTGAAGCCTTAAAACACTCTGGTTATGCCAACGACGCAGAAGTTAAAATCAATTGGGTCAATGCTAATGATGTGACAGCAGAGAATGTGGCAGAGATTTTGTCTGATGCGGATGGAATCATCGTACCAGGTGGTTTTGGCCAACGTGGTACTGAAGGGAAAATCCAAGCTATCCGCTATGCGCGTGAAAATGATGTTCCCATGCTGGGTGTCTGCTTGGGAATGCAGTTGACTTGTATCGAGTTTGCTCGTCACGTTTTGGATCTTGAAGGTGCCAATTCTGCAGAGCTTGCACCAGAAACAAAATACCCTATCATTGATATCATGCGTGATCAGATTGATGTTGAGGATATGGGTGGAACCCTTCGTTTGGGGCTTTATCCATCGAAGTTGAAACGTGGCTCTAAGGCAGCCGCTGCTTATCACAATCAAGAAGTGGTGCAACGCCGTCACCGTCACCGTTATGAGTTTAATAATGCCTTTCGTGAGCAGTTTGAGGCAGCAGGATTTGTCTTCTCAGGAGTTTCTCCAGATAATCGTTTGGTCGAAATCGTAGAAATTCCTGAAAATAAATTCTTTGTAGCGTGTCAGTATCACCCTGAACTTTCAAGCCGTCCAAACCGCCCAGAAGAACTCTACACTGCCTTTGTGACTGCAGCGGTTGAGAACAGTAATTAGCTAAATCAGAACCTTTGAGAACAATCTCAGAGGTTTTTTGCTTGCATATTTAGGATATGAGTTGCAAAATAAAAACATAGTGATATAATTAACATAACAATACCTAAGGAGGATTTACAATGAAAAAAATCACACTATTTGGTTTGTCTCTAGCAGGTCTAGCTTTACTGGCTTTTCCTCATTCGGGGCAGGCATTTGAGCTTAAAGAAGAATGGGTTGTTAAGTGTGGAGTGCAGTATCAAGATGGCAAGATTCTTCGGTTTAACAATGGTCATGAAGTGGATATCAAAGTCTTGGATTTGCCAAAAACTGAGAAAATCGAGTGGACGGTTAGTCTCGATGGTCAAGATCAGACAGTCAATTTTCTAGGTCAAGAAAAGGACAAGTCTATGATTGGTATAGAAGGGCGTTACCTGAATTTCTATGTTCCATATGGCTATAGAGGAGATATCAAGGTAGAAGCCAAGAGCGGAAACGAAGTGAAGACCTGGTCAACGAAAGTTGTGGATGATATTCATAATGATAGTGGAAAGAGAGGTTACTATCGTATTGAAGAATCAAACAATCAATACACTTACCTCGATGCTAAATGGGATTATCAAACCAAGACTTACACTGCTACCTTACCAGAGACTGTCAATGGTCAAAAAGTATATGCTTGGGCAGACTATGACAATAGTGAGTTGAAACTTGAAAAACTAAAATCTATCAGTCACAAATATGATGGAGGAGCTTTCAAAGAACTTTATCCCATTGTAAAAGCAGAAAGCTGGCTAAAATCAAACCAAAACTGGTACTATCAAAAACAAGGTCAATTAGTGCAGAAGGACTGGGTTTATGACAAGGGAACTTGGTACTTTATGAATGATAAAGGAGTCATGTTCAATCAAACTTGGCTCTATCTAGGTGACAACTGGTATGCCTTTAAATCATCAGGAGCTATGATTGCGAGTGACTGGATTTATGACCAAGGCAAGTGGTACTATTTATCAACTTCAGGAGCTATGAAAGCAAGCACTTGGGTTTATGATAAGGGAGAATGGTATTATGTAAGTTCTTCTGGTGTCATGCTAGCGAATGATTGGGTCAAAGATAATGGCAAGTGGTATTATCTAGCTTCATCAGGTAAGATGTTTCGCAATACCTACACGCCTGATGGTTACTACGTTGGTAACTCAGGCGCCTGGCAATAAGAATAATACTCTTCGAAAATCTCTTCAAACCAGGTCAGCTTTATCCACAACTTCAAACCAGTGTTTTGAGCTGACTTCGTCAGTTCTATCTACAACCTCAAAGCAGTGCTTTGAGCAACCTGCGGTTAGCTTCCTAGTTTGCTCTTTGATTTTTATTGAATATAAGAAGTCCTTTTCCTTAAAGGAAGAGGCTTTTTGCTTGCTTTTCTGCGGTTTCCTCATTTGTCCTAAAGCCTTTTTTGTGTTAAAATGAATGGTATGAAAGCTAAAAAAATGTGGATGGCAGGTCTGGCCCTGCTTGGTATTGGGAGCCTTGCCCTTGCTACGAAAAAAGTTGCAGATGACCGTAAGTTCATGAAGGCTCAGGAAGAGTTGACAGAGATTGTGCGAGACCATTTTTCAGATATGGGGGAAATTGTGACCCTCTATGTTCAAGTTTATGAAAGTAGTCTAGAACGACTTGTCGGAGGGGTTATTTTTGAGGATGGCCGTCATTATACCTTTGTCTATGAAAATGAAGACCTAGTCTATGAGGAGGAAGTCTTATGATACAACCAGCAAGTTTAGAAGAATTAGCATCTTTAGTGGAAAAAGATGGGAAGAAAGTCTTTCTTTTTGTAGCAGACTGGTGTGGCGATTGTCGTTATATCTATCCTGCCTTATCAGAAATTGAGGAGACCAATCCAGAGTTCACCTTTATTCGAGTGGATCGAGATCAGTACATGGATCTAGCTAAACTCTGGGATGTTTACGGGATTCCTAGCCTTGTTGTTCTAGAAAAAGACAAGGAAATTGGTCGTTTTGTTAATCGCGATCGTAAAAGCAAGCAACAAATTAACGACTTTTTAGCAGGACTGAAATAGGAGAAAATAGAAACAATGATTTTTACATATAACAAAGAACATGTCGGCGATGTCCTTATGGTCATCGTAAAAAATAGCGGAGATGCCAAACTAAATGTGGATCGCAAAGGAAAGGTAGCTCGTGTTTTCCTCAAAGATAATGGGGAAACAGTGGCGTGGAATATTTTCGAAGTTTCAAGTTTGTTTGAAATTGCAGAGCGCGGTCAAGTCTTTTTATCAGATGAGCAAGTCGCTCGTTTGAACCAAGAATTACAAACGGAAGGTTTTGCAGAGGAAATTGTCAATGACAAGGAGCCTAAGTTTGTTGTTGGTGAAATTGTCGAGATGGTAGCTCATCCAGATAGTGACCACCTTAACATCTGCCAAGTTGCAGTCGCAAGTGACAAGACAGTGCAAATTGTTGCTGGAGCACCTAATGCGCGTGTGGGGTTGAAAACCATTGTAGCTCTTCCAGGAGCAATGATGCCAAAAGGCAATCTCATTTTCCCAGGTGAACTTCGCGGTGAAAAGAGTTTTGGCATGATGTGCAGCCCTCGTGAATTGCATCTGCCAAATGCTCCGCAAAAACGTGGTGTTATCGAATTATCAGAAGACCAAGTTGTCGGAACTCCATTTGACCCAGCGAAGAACTGGACTGCTTAGGAACTTGTCAGTATCTGAATACACCAGATAGAAGGAAATAAGATGGCAAAAAATGTTGTGATTACAGGAGCGACCTCAGGAATCGGTGAAGCGATTGCGCGTGCTTATCTGGAGCAGGGTGAGAATGTCGTTCTAACTGGACGACGGATAGATAGACTAGAAAGCCTCAAGTCGGAGTTTGCAGAAACTTTTCCAAATCAAACAGTTTGGACCTTTCCGCTAGATGTGACGGATATGACCATGGTGAAGACTGTCTGCTCCGATATTTTGGAAACGATAGGGCAGATTGATATCTTGGTCAATAACGCTGGACTAGCTCTAGGTTTAGCACCTTATCAGGACTATGAAGAACTGGATATGTTGACAATGTTGGATACCAATGTTAAAGGTTTGATGGCAGTCACTCACTGTTTCTTGCCAGCAATGGTAAAAGCCAATCAAGGTCATATCATCAATATGGGCTCTACTGCAGGAATTTATGCTTATGCTGGTGCCGCTATTTACTCAGCTACCAAGGCAGCAGTTAAGACCTTTTCAGATGGTCTGCGAATTGATACCATCGCAACGGATATCAAGGTGACGACCATTCAGCCTGGAATTGTTGAAACAGATTTTTCGATGGTACGTTTTCACGGTGATAAAGAACGAGCAGCGTCCGTTTACCAAGGAATTGATGCCTTGCAAGCTCAGGATATTGCAGACACAGTAGTCTATGTGACCAGTCAACCTCGTCGTGTGCAGATTACAGATATGACCATTATGGCCAATCAACAGGCGACAGGTTTCATGGTTCATAAAAACTAAAAAATTTCCTCGAAAAGTTACAAATTTCTGTAACTTTTTTTGATTTCCTACGAATAGATAAGTAGGAGGAAGAAAATATGTATAATAAAGTTATTCTTATTGGAAGAATCGTTGCAGCACCAGAATTGCACAAAACCAACAATGACAAGTCAGTAGCGCGAGCAACCATCGCTGTGAACCGTCGTTACAAAGACCAAAATGGGGAACGCGAAGCTGATTTTGTTAATATGGTCCTTTGGGGCAGACTAGCAGAAACCTTGGCAAGCTACGCAACTAAGGGGAGTCTCATTTCAGTCGATGGAGAACTTCGTACCCGTCGTTTTGAGAAAAATGGTCAAATGAATTATGTTACCGAAGTACTCGTGACAGGATTCCAACTCTTGGAAAGTCGTGCTCAACGTGCCATGCGTGAAAATAACGCAGGTCAAGACCTAGCAGATTTGGTTTTGGAAGAGGAGGAATTGCCATTTTAATACTCTTCGAAAATCTCTTCAAACCACGTCAGATTCACCTTGTCGTAGGTATAGGTAACTGACTTCGTTAGTCTTATCTACAACCTCAAAACTGTGTTTTTAGCAGCCTGCGGCTAGTTTCATAATTTGCACTAGTATAAGTATTGAAAAGTCTGAGCTTGTCTCAGGCTTTTTATATTGAGAAAGTCAGACTTTTTTCTTGACTATTTCTGACCAAGTGATACAATAGAACTATGAATTAGCACTCAGATATAAAGAGTGCTAATAATATCTATCTCATTATGGAGGAAATCAGATGTTGAAACCATTAGGGGACCGTGTGGTCCTAAAAATCGAAGAAAAAGAACAAACTGTTGGAGGCTTTGTCCTTGCAGGCTCAGCCCAAGAAAAAACCAAAACAGCCCAAGTTGTGGCTACTGGACAAGGTGTTCGTACCTTGAACGGTGACTTGGTGGCTCCAAGCGTTAAGGCTGGAGACCATGTCTTAGTTGAAGCCCACGCAGGTCTTGATGTCAAAGATGGCGATGAAAAGTACATCATCGTAGGCGAAGCTAACATTTTGGCAATCATTGAAGAATAGAAGGAGAAAGTAAGTATGTCAAAAGAAATTAAATTTTCATCTGATGCTCGTTCAGCTATGGTTCGTGGTGTCGATATCCTTGCAGACACTGTTAAAGTAACCTTGGGACCAAAAGGTCGTAACGTCGTTCTTGAAAAATCATTTGGCTCACCCTTGATTACCAATGACGGTGTGACCATTGCCAAAGAAATCGAGTTGGAAAACCATTTTGAAAATATGGGTGCCAAATTGGTATCAGAAGTAGCTTCAAAAACCAATGATATTGCAGGTGACGGGACTACAACTGCAACTGTTTTGACCCAAGCAATTGTCCGTGAAGGAATTAAGAACGTCACTGCTGGAGCAAATCCAATCGGCATCCGTCGTGGAATTGAAACAGCAGTCGCTGCAGCAGTTGAAGCCTTGAAAAATAATGCCATCCCTGTTGCCAACAAAGAAGCCATCGCTCAAGTTGCTGCCGTGTCTTCTCGTTCTGAAAAAGTCGGCGAATACATCTCTGAAGCCATGGAAAAAGTTGGCAAAGACGGAGTCATCACTATCGAAGAGTCACGTGGTATGGAAACAGAGCTTGAAGTTGTAGAAGGAATGCAGTTCGACCGTGGTTACCTTTCACAGTACATGGTGACAGATAGCGAAAAAATGGTGGCAGACCTTGAAAATCCGTACATTTTGATTACAGACAAGAAAATTTCCAATATCCAAGAAATCTTGCCACTTTTGGAAAGCATTCTCCAAAGCAATCGTCCACTATTGATTATTGCGGATGATGTGGATGGCGAGGCTCTTCCAACTCTTGTTTTGAACAAGATTCGTGGAACCTTCAACGTAGTAGCAGTTAAGGCACCTGGTTTTGGTGACCGTCGCAAAGCCATGCTTGAAGATATAGCCATCTTAACAGGCGGAACAGTTATCACAGAAGACCTTGGTCTTGAGTTGAAAGATGCTACAATTGAAGCGCTTGGTCAAGCAGCGAGAGTGACTGTGGACAAAGATAGCACGGTTATCGTAGAAGGTGCTGGAAATCCTGAAGCCATTTCTCACCGTGTTGCGGTTATCAAGTCTCAAATCGAAACCACAACTTCTGAATTTGACCGTGAAAAATTGCAAGAACGCTTGGCGAAATTGTCAGGTGGTGTGGCGGTTATTAAGGTCGGAGCCGCAACTGAAACTGAGTTGAAAGAAATGAAACTCCGCATTGAAGATGCCCTCAACGCTACTCGTGCAGCTGTTGAAGAAGGAATCGTTGCAGGTGGTGGAACAGCCCTTGTCAATGTGATTCCAGCCGTGGCTGATTTGGAATTAACAGGAGACGAAGCAACAGGTCGCAATATTGTTCTTCGTGCATTGGAAGAACCTGTTCGTCAAATCGCCCACAATGCAGGATTTGAAGGTTCAATCGTTATCGATCGTTTGAAAAATGCTGAAGTTGGTACAGGCTTCAACGCAGCAACTGGTGAGTGGGTCAACATGATTGATCAAGGGATTATCGACCCAGTTAAAGTGAGTCGTTCAGCCCTACAAAATGCAGCATCTGTAGCAAGCTTGATTTTGACTACAGAAGCAGTCGTAGCCAATAAACCAGAACCAGTAGCCCCAGCTCCAGTAATGGATCCAAGCATGATGGGCGGCATGATGTAAGCTTTCTATAGAAAACACAAAAGGAGGGAATGCCTATTCCTCCTTTTTATGATGTTCATTTCTAAATTGATTTGAGCTCTCCTAACTTATATGATAAAATAAGACTAGAAAAAGGAGAAAAACATGATCGATGTAGAAGAAATTCTGAGCAAAATGAACCCCAATCAGAAAATTAATTATGACCGTGTCATGCAGAAGATGGTACAAGTATGGGAGAAAAATGAGCAACGGCCAACCATTCTCATACATGTTTGCTGTGCCCCTTGTAGTACTTATACACTAGAATATTTGACTAAGTATGCAGATGTGACCATCTATTTTGCCAATTCTAATATCCATCCCAAGGCAGAATACCATAAGCGTGCCTATGTGACTAAAAAGTTTGTCAGTGATTTCAATGAGCGAACTGGCAATAACGTTCAATACCTAGAAGCTCCCTATGAACCCAATGAATACCGTAAGTTAGTCAGAGGACTAGAAGAAGAGCCTGAAGGTGGCGACCGTTGTAAGGTTTGCTTTGACTACCGCCTGGATAAAACAGCGCAAGTGGCTATGGATTTAGGTTTTGACTACTTCGGTTCGGCTTTAACCATCAGTCCTCATAAGAATTCTCAAACCATCAACAGTATCGGAATCGATGTGCAAAAAATTTATACAACCCACTATCTTCCAAGTGATTTCAAGAAAAATCAAGGCTACAAACGTTCAGTGGAGATGTGTGAAGAGTATGATATCTACCGTCAATGTTATTGTGGATGCGTCTATGCAGCTCAAGCCCAGAATATTGATCTGGTTCAAGTTAAGAAGGATGCCACAGCTTTCTTGCTGGATAAGGATGTTGAAAAAGACTATTCCCACATCAAATTTACTGTTACGAAATTAGATATATAGAAATCACCCCAGCTGAAAAGCTGGTTTTTTTCAAATAAAAAAACCAGGGCTTTCACCCTAGTTTGACAACTTTACCGATTCTTTAGTTCTACATAGCGCTTGTACCAAATGTTTACATAGGCTTCTGAGAAAGGACCACGTCCATTGTTAATCCAATCAACAAGAATTTTGACATGTTCTTTTAAAATATAGTCCAAGTCATCAGAATAATTCATTTTGCGTTTGTGACGCTCATACTCCTCAACGTCCAAGAGACGTTTTTCCCCATCTGTAAAAATTTTAACATCCAAATCGTAATCAATATACTTCAGTGCTTCTTCATCCAGATAGTAGGGGCTAGCCATATTGCAATAGTAGGAAATTCCATTATCGCGAATCATGGCAATGATATTAAACCAATATTTCTTGTGAAAGTAAACAATAGCCGGTTCTCGAGTGACCCAACGACGACCATCACTTTCGGTAACCAGTGTATGATCGTTGACACCAATAATGGCGTTTTCTGTTGTTTTTAGTACCATGGTGTCCCGCCAAGTTCGGTGGAGACTCCCATCATGCTTATAACTTTGAATTGTAATAAAGTCGCCTTCTTTTGGAAGTTTCATAACTAACCAACTTTCTACAATTTATAAGTTTATCGTTTACTATTGTACCATAAAATTACCTAAAATCTGTGAATTTTACATGAAAATATTAAAGATATTCTCTAAGAGCGCTTGCTATATCCGAAAAATAGTAGCCCTTTCGTGCTAAAACTTGGGTTAAACGCTGTTTAAGTTCGTATCCTTCATATTTCCGAGCATACTTAGCATATTGCTTATCAAGTTCCCTGAAGATGAGTTCCTGAGTCGTTTCTTGGTCAACTTGACTATCCAATTGGTCAAAGGCAATTTTAGCATCAGAGTAGGAGAAGCCCTTGTTGGTCAGATTCTGGATAATCTTATCTTGCAAAGCACGAGATGGAAGTTTTCCTTCATATTTCTTCAATAGTTTATTGGCTACACGTTGAGCAACTTCCGAAGAATCAAATTCTTTCAAGGTCTCCTCTATAGTAGATTTTGAAATCCCTTTTTGTGTTAGTTTCTGAGTCAGTACATAAGGCCCCTTGTCTCCTGAAAGGTGATTAGCATTGATGATAGCATAAGCGTACTGATTATCATTAATCCACTTATCCTCTTTAAGATTAGCAATGACCTGAGAAGCTATGTTTTCATTGAAATCGTATTTTTTCAGATATTCTCTTACTTCTTTTTCAGTACGTGCTTTAAAGGATAGGTGGTAGAGGGCCAGATTCTTACCATAAGAAAATTGAGCAAAGTCCTGAATCTCTTTCAATTCCTCTTCGCTTATCATCTTATCTCTCGATAACATAAAACGAACAATTGTATCTTCGGTGATGTAGCATTTGTCATCATTATCAAGCTCCATCAGATAGAGTCTTTTTTTCTTTTCAAGTTTTGTGATTTTCATAGTTCTATTATAACTCAAAATGTGATAAGATAGGGATATGAATCTGAAAGTGAAACAAAAAATACCATTAAAAATCAAGCGCATGGGAATTAATGGTGAGGGAATCGGCTTTTACCAAAAAACGTTAGTCTTTGTACCTGGAGCTCTCAAAGGAGAAGATATCTATTGTCAGATTACTTCTATTAAACGTAACTTTGTTGAAGCAAAATTACTAAAGGTTAATAAGAAGTCTAAATTTCGAGTTGTACCAGCTTGTACTATTTACAATGAATGCGGAGGATGTCAAATCATGCACCTGCATTATGATAAACAACTGGAGTTCAAGACGGACTTACTTCACCAAGCGCTGAAAAAATTTGCCCCTGCAGGATATGAAAATTATGAAATTCGTCCAACTATCGGTATGCAGGAACCAAAATATTACCGTGCTAAGTTACAATTTCAGACTCGAAAATTTAAGAATCAGGTCAAGGCGGGCTTATATGCACAAAACTCTCACTATTTAGTAGAGTTGAAAGATTGCCTAGTACAAGACAAGGAAACCCAAGTGATTGCTAATCGTCTAGCAGAATTACTTACTTATCACCAGATTCCAATCACGGATGAGAGAAAAGTTCTAGGTGTTAGAACTATAATGGTTCGACGAGCAAGAAAGACTGGACAGGTTCAGATTATTATTGTTACAAACCGCCAGCTTAATTTAACCCTACTGGTAAAAGATTTAATTACAGATTTTCCAGAAGTTGTGACAGTAGCTGTTAATACAAATACAGCTAAAAGCAGTGAGATTTATGGAGAAAAGACCGAGATTATCTGGGGTCAAGAGAGTATTCAAGAAGGTGTTCTTGATTATGAATTTTCACTATCTCCTCGCGCTTTCTATCAACTAAATCCTGAACAAACAGAAGTCCTCTATAGCGAGGCAGTAAAAGCGCTAGATGTTAGTAAAGAAGACCATTTGATTGATGCTTATTGTGGAGTAGGTACAATTGGATTTGCCTTCGCAAAGAAAGTAAAGACACTCAGAGGTATGGATATTATTCCAGAAGCCATTGAAGATGCTAATCGAAATGCTAAAAGAATGGGATTTGATAATACACATTACGAAGCAGGGACAGCAGAAGAGATTATTCCTCGATGGTATAAGGAAGGCTACAGAGCAAATGCACTGATTGTGGATCCACCGCGTACAGGTCTGGATGATAAGTTATTAGACACTATTCTTGCATATGTGCCAGAAAAAATGGTTTATATTTCATGTAATGTTTCAACCTTAGCACGGGATTTGGTGCGTTTGGTAGAAGTCTATGATCTTCATTATATCCAGTCGGTCGATATGTTCCCGCATACCGCTCGAACTGAAGCTGTTGTAAAGCTGATTAAAAAAGCATAGTGTTTAAAGAGTTTGATATTGGGCTGAAATAGTCAAATTTAAAAAAGTCGAAAAAAATTTGTAAAAAGTTTAAAAAAGTAGT
>NZ_VMND01000030.1:0-548 GCF_013277555.1 Streptococcus sp. k-163
TTTCTTAGGAAGTTTGTCATTTGGTACTTTACCTGAACCATCTTTACCGATTTCAACAGTAATTGTGTTTCCATCTTCACCTGGGATTTCTACCTTAGTACCTGGTGGATATGTTCCTCCTCCTGGTTTCTTAGGCGTTACAATCGCATCTCCATTTGGTTGTGGAGTAATTTCAATCTCAACTGGTTTTTCAGTTTCTGGTGTTTCTGGTGTTACCTTAGCTGGTGTTGTTACATTAGGAACTTCCACAGCTGGTTTACCTGGTTCTGTAATCTTACCTGTACCTGGAACATCTTTCTTAGGAAGTTTATCATTTGGTACTTTACCTTTACCATCTTTACCGATTTCAACAGTGATTGGACCATCTTCACCTGGGATTTCTACCGTAGTTCCTGGTGGATATGTTCCTCCTCCTGGTCTCTGCGGTGTTACTGTAACGTCACCTGTCTTAGGATCTGGTTTCAACTCTATTGTTGGTGTCTTACGAGCTGGTGTTGTTACATTCACTGGTTGTGATGGTTTCTTGTTCGGTTCTGTTACTGTTCCTT
>NZ_VMND01000031.1:0-1567 GCF_013277555.1 Streptococcus sp. k-163
TGTACTGACCCCAAAAAGTTAGACAATCAATTTATCCGAAGGATTTAGTTCTGTATTGCACAGGACTGAGTCCTTTTAGTTTTACCTTAATTCGTTTATTGTTGTAGTAATCAATATAGTCTACAATAGCTTGTTCCAATTGCTTAAGCGACTGAAACGACTTCTCATAACCGTAAAACATTTCCGATTTCAGAATCCCAAAGAAGGACTCCATCATACCATTGTCTGGGCTGTTACCCTTACGTGACATGGATGCTTGAATTCCCTTACCCTCAAGAAACTGGTGATAAGAATCGTGTTGATATTGCCAGCCTTGATCACTATGGAGAATCGTATTCTCGTAGTGCTTCTCTGTGAATGCCTGTTCCAACATTGTTTTTACTTGTTCTAAGTTGGGTGAAGTTGAAAGATTATAGGCGATAATTTCGCTATTAAAGCCATCTAAAACTGGTGATAAGTAAAGCTTTTGAGTACTTGCTGGAATGGCAAATTCTGTCACATCTGTGTAGCACTTTTCCATTGTTTTAGAGCCTTCAAATTGACGTTGAATGAGATTCTCTGCCTTCTTACCAACATCTCCTTTATGAGAAGAATATTTTCGTTTCTGTCGCATTTTAGCTTGTAAATTGAGTACTTCCATCAAGCGTTGAACTCTTTTATGATTTACCAGATAACCACGATTTCTTAGTTCTAAATGAACCCGACGATAACCATAATTTCCCTTGTGTTCGATAAAAATGGATTGAATTTCATCTTTAAGCTCTTGGTCCTTATCTGGTTTATCTAGCTGTTTCAAGTGATAGTAGTAGGTCGAACGAGCTAGTTTAATGGCTTTTAGAAGAATATCTAACGAAAACTCAGTCATTAATTCTTGAACAATTTCTGTCTTTCTTCTTTCTCTTTTTCCTCCTTCAATCGGAGTTCTCTTAACTTTTTTAGGATAGCATTCTCCGCTCTCAGGTACTCATTTTCTGCTTGAAGACGTTCTAATTCTGTCCTCTCTTCAGGTCTCTTTTTTGGCTTACGTCCCATTTTAGGTACTCTCCCTCTTGTTTTCTCAACAATAGTATACCCGTTTTTCCTGTATTGTGCTAGCCAATTAAGAAGTATCGTACGACTTGGGAGGCCGTATTCAAGAGAAACTCTATCTTTAGTCCAGCCTTCATGTAAGACTTTATGAATCATTTCTTGTTTTAAATCAGGAGAATAGTAACGATTTTTTCCTTTTTTGACAAACTCTATTCCGTAACGATCAATCAATTTAATCATGTATCTAATATTAGAATTGTTTATACCAAATTTATTCGAAAGCTTCTCTAAGCTATATCCTTGTTTTCTAAGTTCATAGATCTGAACTTTATCATCATAAGTTAATTTCATAATAAAAACACCCCAAAAGTTAGATTTTTTCTGTCTAACTTTTGGGGTGCAGTTCAAAATCAGCGTTTTTCTTCTGTATTGATTCGTATTGAATGCTTACTTAACTTCTGTAAACACAACGTGTTTGCGAAGTTTTGGTGAGTATTTCTTCAATTGAAGACGGTCTGGAGTGTTACGTTTGTTTTTA
>NZ_VMND01000032.1:0-1195 GCF_013277555.1 Streptococcus sp. k-163
TGAACTGCACCCCAAAAGTTAGACAGAAAAAATCTAACTTTTGGGGTGTTTTTATTATGAAATTAACTTATGATGATAAAGTTCAGATCTATGAACTTAAAAAACAAGGATATAGCATAGAGAAGCTTTCAAATAAATTTGGGATAAACAATTCTAATATTAGGTACATGATTAAATTGATTGATCGTTACGGAATAGAGTTCGTCAAAAAAGGAAAAAATCGTTACTATTCTCCTGATTTAAAGCAAGAAATGATTCATAAAGTCTTACATGAAGGCTGGACTAAAGATAGAGTTTCTCTTGAATACGGCCTCCCAAGTCGTACGATACTTCTTAATTGGCTAGCACAATACAAGAAAAACGGGTATACTATTGTTGAGAAAACAAGAGGGAGACCAACTAAAATGGGACGTAAACGGAAGAAAACTTGGGATGAAATGACAGAACTAGAGCGACTCCAAGAGGAGAATGAACGCTTACGTACTGAGGTAGCTTACTTAAAAAAGTTAAAAGAGCTGGAAGACAGGGACGAAGCTATACAGCGAGAAAGGCAGAGACAATTAGAGAAATGGCTTCAGGAGGATTTCGACTAGATTTACTTCTTGAAGTGGCTCGTTTACCTCGCTCAACTTACTATTATCAGTTGAAGGAACTAGATGGGCTTGACAAAGATAAAGATCTTAAAGCTGAAATTCAAGCTATTTTTACTGAGCACAAAGGAAATTATGGCTATCGCCGAATAACTCTTGAATTGAGGAATCGTGGTCATATAGTAAACCATAAGAAGGTCCAACGTCTGATGAAAATCCTTGGTTTAAGTGCTCGAATTCGCCGTAAACGAAAGTATTCTTCCTACCAAGGAGAGATTGGCAAGAAAGCAGAGAATCTCATTCAACGCCAGTTTGAAGGATCGAGACCAATGGAAAAGTGTTATACGGATGTGACAGAGTTTGCCATTCCAAATAGCACGCAGAAATTGTATTTATCGCCTGTTTTAGATGGCTTTAACAGCGAAATTATTGCTTTTAATCTTTCTTGTTCTCCTAATTTAGAACAAGTAAAAACGATGTTGGAACAGGCCTTCACAGAGAAACACTACGAGAATACGATTCTCCATAGTGACCAAGGTTGGCAATACCAACACGATTCTTATCATCGGTTCCTAGAGAGTAAGGGAATTCAAGCATCCATGTCA
>NZ_VMND01000033.1:0-1066 GCF_013277555.1 Streptococcus sp. k-163
TTTAAAGAGCTGAGCATTAATTAGAAAAACCAACAACACCAAGTCTTGAAGCTTTTTGGGATTTACGGCAAAATTTCTTTGCTTGTTTTCTTTCCTTTTTCTGGTTGGGATCGTTATGGATGGCACTAAACACATTATGGGAAAAGGTTGAGAAAATTTCCTCAGAAATTATTTGGTGGAATTTGTTTCTACTCTTGGAGCGGCAGGAGTTCTCTTTGGAGAATTTCATGCCATCCAAGATACCAGTCTGAATGATGTGGTGGACCGGATCTATATAAATGTCAAGGATTTACCGTTTCAGTCCTTGGGAGCTTTAGCTAATATCCTGTCTGATATTAAGAAGGGACTGATTCAAGACAGTCATATCTGGTCTTTCTTCCAGTCATTTTTCAAACAATATCAGTTGATAATCAGCTTAAATCAGATCTATCAGTTTGTCTATCTTTCTCTGATGGAGATCATGTCCTATCTTCACTTTGATTATTGGAAAAAAACGGCTCGGTCAGGAGCTAGTATGAATAAGGAGAACAAATGAAACGTTTAAAAATGTTATGGCATATTATGCAGGTTACGGGTTTTACTCGGTTTGCTCTGAGTTTTGTGACCTTTGTTTTTGGGTCAGGAGGCGTGCTTTTCCTAGTTGAACCTGCTATCACAAATTACGGAGACGGTCTTTGGTATGCTTTTGTGACTTCGACGACTGTCGGCTACGGGGATCTCCTAGCTGTGACCTTGATTGGAAGGATTACCAGTGTCTTCTTGACGATTTATGGGCTCATATTTTTTGGCTGTTTATCAGCTGTTATTTTTAATTATTATACCAATTTAAATAAGGAAAGAGGAGAGGACAAATGACTGCCAATTATTCAACACGGGAATACCGTGAGAAATTATACGATGACCTTCATGTTCGATTGAGAGATACAGCGATTTTGATGTGTGCAATTTTTATTGCCTCTATCGGACTAAATATGAATTCAACAGCTGTCATTATAGGAGCCATGTTGATTTCACCTCTCATGACACCGATTGTTGGACTGGGATTCGGTTTAGCTATTTTTGATAC
>NZ_VMND01000034.1:0-1253 GCF_013277555.1 Streptococcus sp. k-163
ATCCTGTCTTCCCGATTCATGGCGGTGTAGCTCAGCTGGCTAGAGCGTCCGGTTCATACCCGGGAGGTCGGGGGTTCGATCCCCTTCGCCGCTATAATGATCTTGTTGGACCTTTAGCTCAGCTGGTTAGAGCTCTCGGCTCATAACCGAGTGGTCGTAGGTTCAAGTCCTACAAGGTCCATTTGAATATCATGGAGGATTACCCAAGTCCGGCTGAAGGGAACGGTCTTGAAAACCGTCAGGCGTGTAAAAGCGTGCGTGGGTTCGAATCCCACATCCTCCTTTTTTATTAACGCGGGATGGAGCAGCTCGGTAGCTCGTCGGGCTCATAACCCGAAGGTCGTAGGTTCAAATCCTGCTCCCGCAATAAGGCTCGGTAGCTCAGTTGGTAGAGCAATGGATTGAAGCTCCATGTGTCGGCGGTTCGATTCCGTCTCGCGCCATTTTTACTTATAGTATGTATGCGGGTGTAGTTTAGTGGTAAAACTACAGCCTTCCAAGCTGTTGTCGCGAGTTCGATTCTCGTCACCCGCTTTGAACTTTGTTCAAATTACCAAGTTTTTAACTTGGGCGCGTAGCTCAGGTGGTTAGAGCGCACGCCTGATAAGCGTGAGGTCGGTGGTTCGAGTCCACTCGTGCCCATTAATTGGAGAATTACTCAAGAGGCTGAAGAGGACGGTTTGCTAAATCGTTAGGTCGGGTAACTGGCGCAAGGGTTCGAATCCCTTATTCTCCGTTTGAATGAGAGTTTATAACTCTCTTTTTTCTTGCTTCTTTGTTAACTGTAGTGGGTTGAAGAAAAGCTAAGCTCGAGAAAGGACACATTTCGTCCTTTCTTTTTTGATATTCAGAGCGATAAAAATCCGTTTTTTGAAGTTTTCAAAGTTCCGAAAACCAAAGGCATTGCGCTTGATAAGTTTGATGAGATTATTGGTTGCTTCCAGTTTGGCGTTGGAATAGGGTAGTTGAAGGGCGTTGACAATCTTCTCTTTTTCCTTGAGAAAGGTTTTAAAGACAGTCTGAAAAAGAGGATGAACCTGCTTTAGATTGTCCTCAATGAGCCCGAAAAATTTCTCCGGCTCCTTATTCTGAAAGTGAAAAAGCAAGAGCTGATAGAGCTGATAGTGATGTTTCAAGTTTTCTGAATAGCTCAAAAGCTTGTCTAGAATCTCTTTATTGGTTAAGTGCATACGAAAAGTAGGGCGATAAAATCGTTTATCACTCAGTTTACGGCTATCCTGTTGAATGAGTTT
>NZ_VMND01000004.1:0-55127 GCF_013277555.1 Streptococcus sp. k-163
ACTTTTGGGGTGCAGTTCAAAATCAGCGTTTTTCTTCTGTATTGATTCGTATTGAATGCTTACTTAACTTCTGTAAACACAACGTGTTTGCGAAGTTTTGGTGAGTATTTCTTCAATTGAAGACGGTCTGGAGTGTTACGTTTGTTTTTAGAAGTAAGGTACAAGCGTTCACCAGATTCTTTGTGTTCAAGTGTAATATTTACGCGCATGGTATCTCCCTTCTATTATTCAGCTGATGCAGCTTTAGCGATTTTACGTCCTTTGTAGTATCCTTTAAGTGATACACGGTGAGAACGTGAGTAATCTCCAGTAGTTTCGTCAAAGTTTACAGATGGAGCTGTTACTTTGTAGTGTGTACGACGTTTGTTTTTCTTCGCTTTTGAAGTGCGACGTGCAGGTACTGCCATTTTGATTTCTCCTTTAGGTATTTATATTCGATTCAATCTACTGATTTTCATCAACCATATTAGAATAACACATTTTTTTTGTAAAGTAAAGTTACTTGACAAAAAAAGATGAAAAAAATAGAAGCCATTTAACCAAATTAATCGAAATTTTCTGAAAATTCAAGAATTTTCTTCTGTTCATTGCTTTTAAAATGTGCTATAATAGTAAAAACTGAAATGGGAGGGAACAAATGACTGAATTAGATAAACGTCACCGCAGTAGCATTTATGACAGCATGGTAAAATCACCAAACCGTGCCATGCTTCGTGCGACTGGTATGACAGATAAGGACTTTGAAACACCGATTGTGGGAGTGATTTCGACTTGGGCGGAAAATACACCATGTAACATTCACTTGCATGATTTTGGGAAATTAGCCAAAGAAGGTGTCAAATCTGCAGGTGCTTGGCCTGTGCAGTTTGGGACTATCACGGTAGCGGACGGAATTGCCATGGGAACGCCTGGTATGCGTTTCTCTTTGACATCTCGTGATATCATCGCGGACTCTATCGAGGCAGCTATGGGTGGTCACAACGTGGATGCCTTTGTCGCTATCGGTGGCTGTGACAAGAACATGCCTGGTTCTATGATTGCCATTGCCAATATGGATATCCCAGCTATTTTCGCCTATGGTGGAACCATTGCACCGGGAAATCTTGATGGCAAAGACATCGACTTGGTTTCTGTTTTTGAGGGTATCGGAAAATGGAACCATGGTGATATGACAGCTGAGGATGTGAAGCGTCTCGAATGTAATGCCTGCCCTGGCCCTGGTGGCTGTGGTGGTATGTACACTGCTAATACCATGGCGACTGCTATTGAAGTTCTCGGTATGAGTTTGCCAGGTTCATCCTCTCACCCAGCTGAATCAGCTGATAAGAAAGAAGATATCGAAGCGGCAGGACGAGCTGTTGTTAAGATGCTGGAGCTTGGTCTCAAACCATCAGACATCTTGACTCGTGAAGCCTTTGAAGATGCTATCACTGTAACTATGGCTCTTGGTGGTTCTACAAATGCCACTCTTCACTTGCTTGCCATTGCCCATGCCGCAAATGTTGACTTGTCACTTGAGGACTTCAATACGATCCAAGAACGTGTGCCTCACTTGGCCGACTTGAAACCTTCTGGTCAGTATGTCTTCCAAGATCTCTACGAAGTCGGTGGTGTCCCTGCGGTTATGAAATATCTCTTGGCGAATGGCTTCCTTCATGGAGACCGCATCACATGTACTGGTAAGACAGTTGCTGAGAATTTGGCTGATTTTGCAGACCTCACACCAGGTCAAAAAGTCATTATGCCACTTGAAAATCCAAAACGTGCAGACGGTCCGCTTATCATCTTGAACGGGAACCTTGCCCCTGATGGTGCGGTTGCTAAAGTATCAGGTGTTAAAGTACGTCGTCACGTTGGGCCAGCTAAGGTCTTTGACTCAGAAGAAGATGCTATTCAGGCTGTTCTGACAGATGAAATCGTTGATGGCGATGTAGTCGTTGTTCGTTTCGTTGGGCCTAAGGGTGGTCCTGGTATGCCTGAGATGCTGTCACTTTCTTCAATGATCGTTGGTAAAGGTCAAGGAGACAAGGTTGCCCTCTTGACGGATGGCCGTTTCTCTGGTGGTACTTATGGTCTTGTTGTCGGACATATTGCTCCTGAAGCTCAGGATGGTGGACCGATTGCCTACCTTCGTACAGGCGATATCGTTACGGTTGACCAAGATACTAAAGAAATTTCTATGGCCGTATCCGAAGAAGAACTTGAAAAACGCAAGGCAGAAACAACCTTGCCACCACTTTACAGTCGTGGTGTCCTCGGTAAATATGCCCACATCGTATCATCTGCTTCACGCGGAGCCGTGACAGACTTCTGGAATATGGACAAGTCAGGTAAAAAATAAACTCAAAAAGCAAGCCATCTTCGGCTTGCTTTTTTTCATCTTCAAAAGTGATTTGCCTGCTTAACGAGGTGGCAGTCCAAGGGCAATGCGGCCGTAGCGACTGATTCGTGTAATCTTCCAGGCAGGCGACCAGGTAACTTCAACCTTGACATCTTCAATCCCCTCGATTTGTTTGAGACCTGCCACGATTTCGATAGGCAGGCTTTCGGCGCAATCGCAGGCAGTATCGGTGAAGGTCATGACAATCTTGCAGAGGCCTGTTTCGTCCAGATTGATTTCATAAATCAACCCTAGATTGTAAACATCCAATTCCACATCTGTGTCAAAAATCTTCTCTAGTTTTTCGATAATTTGGTCTTGTAAGGCCAAAGCGCGGTCATTGATTTTGATATCCTCTCTCATTACAGTCCCTCCACGTGATAAATATCCTCTATTTTCTCATAATTCTGACAATTTGGCAAGTTTTTGATGATTTTTCTGAAAAAATATGATAATATAAAGAAAACAGGGAATCAAGGGGAAGTTTATGGAGCAGATTGGAAAAGTCTTTAGACAACTACGAGAGTCAAGACATATCTCGCTGAGACAAGCAACTGGGGGACAATTTTCGCCGTCCATGTTATCCCGCTTTGAAACTGGTCAGAGTGAACTTTCGGTGGAAAAGTTTCTATTTGCTCTGGGAAATATATCTGCCAGTGTGGAGGAAATCCTTTTTCTGGCGAGAGGGTTCCAGTATGATACAGATTCAAAGCTGAGAAAAGAAATCATAGATGTCTTGGATCCAAAGAATATAGCACCTCTTGAAGACTTGTATCGCAAGGAGTATCAAAAGCATGCCCGTTCTCAAAACAAACAGAAACATATTCTAAATGCCATTCTTATCAAATCTTATATGAAGAGCATGGATGAAAGGGTAGAGTTAACAGCAGAGGAAGGGAAAGTCCTTCATGATTATTTGTTTTCTACCGAGATTTGGGGAATCTATGAACTCAATTTATTTTCAGTCAGTTCACCATTTTTATCTGTTTCTCTTTTCACAAGGTATGTTAGAGAGATGGTACGTAAATCTGATTTTCTAATGGAAATGTCTGGCAATCGAAACCTTTTTCATACGATACTATTGAATGGCTTTTTAGCCAGCATTGAGTGTGAAGAATTTACCAATGCCTATTATTTTAAACGTGTTATCGAAGAGCATTTCTACAATGAAAATGAAACCTATTTCCGAACTGTCTATTTGTGGGCAGAGGGTCTCCTTGATAGCAAGCAAGGTAGAGTTAAGCAAGGCCAGAAAAAGATGGAAGATGCTGTCCGTATTTTTGAGATGCTTGGCTGTAATAAATCTGCCGATTACTATAGAAATACGACCGATTCTTGAATATCTGCAAACCAAGGAAATAATTTAAAATTTTAAGCGATAGAACTATTGACCCCTCTCATGTCACTGGAGAGATTCTATCGTTTCTTTTTGCTCATTTTGTTTGTTGCATATATTCAAAAGTTTTTCCTCTAGAATTTCCAAGTGCTATACTATAGTCATACTTCACATAAAACTTCGAACAAGAAGGGAGATTACCTATGAAACTATTGTTCAGAAATCAAGCTTATCGTCTCTTGACTTTGTCACGCTTCTTCAATGCTTTTGGTGCTTCAATTTTTAACCTGGTATTTATCGTCTATGCATCGACCTTGCCACAGGCCTCCTTTGCTGTTGCTATGGCGAATATTGTCATGATTCTTCCGACTCTCTTTACAGTTTTTGTAGGGATTCGGGCAGATTACACGAGGGACAAGGTCAAATGGATGGTCTATAGCGGTTTCTTTCAGGCGGTTTTATTTTTTCTAGCAGCCCTAGTTGTCCAGCAAGCTAGTCTCTTTGCCTTTTCTAGCCTGTGTTTAATCAATGTCATTAGTGATGTTATCAGTGATTTTGCTGGTGGTTTGCGCATGCCTCTTATTAAGGAAAAAGTAGCTGAAGATGATTTGATGGAGGCTTACTCTTTTTCCCAGTTCATCACCTATATTTCAGCTATTGGTGGTCAAGCTTTTGGAGTCTGGCTCTTAGGTCTATCGGTCAACAATTTTTCTCTCGTTGCGGGAATCAATGCCTGTTTTTTCCTCGTATCAGCTTCTGTTCTCTTTTTAGGAAAAAGCAAATTGAGCCTGTCAATTTCATCTGCTGATGGTGAATCACTGAAAAATGAGAAGCTTTCTATCAAAGATCAGTTCCTAACAATTTACCGAAATTTACGTCTCGTTTTTCTTAAAGGTGGACAGAAAAACTTTGGATTCATGATCTTTGCTGTCTTACTTATCAATGCCTTGGGTGGTTCCTTAGGAGGCATCTACAATATCTTCTTTTTGAGCCATTCTCTCTTGAATTTTTCTTATACAGAGGCATTATTTATCAGTCAATTCTGTGCTTTGTTAGCAATCATCATTAGTAGCCTTACGGGCAATGATTATTTTGGGAAGCAGTCCTTGCCTAGATTGATGATGTGGGCTACCGTAGGGCTCACTCTAATTGGTTTGGCTAACGTATTCAATCAAGTCGTGCTTGGTTTGCTATTTCTCTTTTTAACTCTGTATGTGTCTGGCAAAGTTTCACCAAAGATTAGTGCCATGCTCATGAAAAATCTAGCTCCAGAGGTTCTAGCTCGTACCAGTAATTTTTTAGGTTTATTGTTTACCTTATCCGTACCTGTGGGAACAGCTTGTTTTTCACTTATAGCCGTATGGAATATACAGTTGACTTGGATGCTATTTGTTGGTTTTTCCTTGCTGGCTATTCTTTTGACAGGTCTTAATCTCAAAAATGATATCTAAATCCTGATTTTTTTCTTACTGTTTTAATCCTTCTATTTATGGTAAAATAAGACTATTAAGTTTAAAGAGGATTCCCTATGAAATTACAAAAACCAAAAGGAACGCAGGATATTTTACCTGCTGAATCTGCCAAGTGGCAGTACGTTGAGGGCTTTGCCCGTGAGATTTTCAAGCGCTATAACTATGCAGAAGTGCGCACGCCTATTTTCGAGCATTACGAGGTCATCAGTCGCTCTGTCGGAGATACGACGGATATCGTAACAAAGGAAATGTACGATTTTTATGACAAGGGTGACCGCCATATTACCCTCCGTCCAGAAGGAACTGCGCCCGTTGTCCGTTCCTATGTGGAAAATAAACTTTTCGCTCCAGAAGTGCAAAAGCCAAGCAAGTTCTACTACATGGGACCTATGTTCCGTTATGAGCGTCCACAGGCAGGGCGTTTACGCCAGTTCCACCAGATTGGTGTTGAGTGTTTTGGCTCTAGCAATCCAGCTACCGATGTGGAAACCATCGCTATGGCAGCTCATTTCTTGAAAGAAATTGGTATCCAAGGTGTAAAGTTGCACCTCAACACTCTTGGAAATCCTGAGAGCCGTGCGGCTTACCGTCAAGCCTTGATTGACTATTTGACACCGCTCAAGGAAACCTTGTCTAAGGATAGCCAACGTCGCTTGGAGGAAAATCCTCTCCGTGTCTTGGACTCTAAGGAAAAAGAAGACAAGGTAGCAGTAGAGAATGCGCCTTCTATCTTGGACTTCCTTGATGAAGAAAGTCAAGCTCATTTTGATGCTGTGCGTCAGATGTTGGAAAATCTTGGAGTAGACTATATCATCGATACCAATATGGTGCGTGGTCTGGACTACTACAACCACACGATTTTCGAGTTTATCACTGAGATTGAGGGCAATGACTTGACAGTCTGTGCGGGTGGTCGTTACGATGGCTTGGTTGCTTACTTTGGTGGCCCTGAAACTGCTGGATTTGGTTTTGGACTTGGTGCAGAGCGTCTGCTTCTCATTCTTGAAAAGCAAGGTGTGTCTCTCCCTATCGAAAACACCCTAGATGTCTATATCGCAGTCTTGGGAGATGGAGCAAATGTCAAGGCCTTGGAGTTGGTGCAAGCCCTTCGCCAACAAGGATTCAAAGCAGAGCGTGATTACCTCAATCGTAAGCTCAAAGCTCAGTTCAAGTCAGCCGATGTCTTTGCGGCTAAGACCCTCATCACCTTAGGAGAGAGTGAAGTCGAAAGCGGACAAGTGACAGTTAAGAACAACCAAACTCGAGAAGAAGTTCAAGTGTCACTTGAGGCAATGAGCCAAAACTTCTCAGAAATCTTTGAAAAATTAGGCTTTTAATGATAGATAAACTGGTCAGGAACTTACTCCTGACCTTTTTCTTTTGCAAAATGACAAAAATCATAGACTTTTTGACAAATATGATTGTCAAAAAGAAAAAGATGTGTTACAATGTAAGCAAGTTAAGAGAAAAGGAGCAAGGAACGATTATGTGGGCATTAGGATTTGTACCTCTTGTGATTATGTATTATATCTACCATTCCCAAAAGGTCAAGAAACTAGAGAATAAAATCAAAAGAATTGAGCAAAAACAGAAAGGAAATAAAGAAATGTCAAGAATTTTAAAAGAATTGATTGGGAAAACACCGACAATCGTTGGACAAGTTTTTGGAACAGATAACTGGGAAGTTGTGGATGTTGATGAGGAATGGGTCAAGCTACGTCGTGTTGATAAAAAAGGAAAAGAAAAATTCAAACTACAACGCATTGAGGATATCCAAACTGTTGAATTTGACGGAAAGTAGGTGTGTAACATGCAACTAAAAAATCGTCTAAAAGAGCTTCGAGCTCGCGATGGTCTCAATCAAACCGACCTAGCCAAACTGGCAGGAGTTTCCAGGCAGACCATTAGCCTACTAGAACGGGACGAATACACCCCGTCCATTATCATTGCCCTGAAAATATCTCAAATTTTCAACGAAACAGTCGAATCGGTATTTCGCTTAGAGGAGGATGAGTGATGAACAAGTATAAAGTGATCTATTATGTAGTTGCTATAGCTCTATTAGTCAGCGTGTGTCTACTAATTGGAGCAAATCTAGGATGGTTTGATCTCTATTACAGTGACCAATTTATTTGGGCCTATTTTGCCCTCATACCAGTAATCGACTGGATTGAAAAGAAATCCAAAAATTTAGCAAGTGAATAAGGAGAATGAATATGAAAAAGAAGCATGGATTGTTATTTTTAATGTCTGTTGTCTTGGGAGCTTTCTTGGGCATGTTTGTAGGGATGTTTAAAGCACGTGCCGAATCCCACGGAATTATGTTAGAAGTAAAAGTCTTGATACCATGGCTATCAGCTATTTGTTTACTGATAGGTTTCATTAGCATTCTTTTGACGTTCAATTTCTTAAAGAAAAGCAGAAAATTTCACTCCTTGTATCAAGAGGAAATGGATGATGATCTGAATGAAACCTATTATGTGCAAATGTATCGTAATCTTGAGTTTGGAACCATTGCTTTTAATATTGCAAACGTAGCAATTTTATTGGCTCTCTTCATTGCAGGAAGTGAAGTGATTATACTAAATGGAAGCTTTCTAACCTTATCTCTTTCTTTTTTGCTATTAGTGTTGGTTTTCAATGTTCAAAAATATCTTTTTAAGACCATTGCGATTGTTCGTCAGTTTGATTTGGCATTTTTCTCTACGCCAAAGGATGTCTTGGACTATTTCGATTCTTACGATGAAGGGGAGCGCAAGGCTAATTTGGAACAGAGTTTTCGGATTTTATTCCAATTAAATCAGTATGTCTTACCAGCCTTATATATTTTTCTTTTTATCATTTCTTTCTTGACAGGAGAGATTCAGTTACTAGCTTTCTTGCTTGTAGGAGCAATCCATGTTTATATCAATGTGATGCAGTTACCTATGGTAAAACGTTATTTCAAATAGGAGAACTTTATGAAACTACTTAAAAACCTTGGCTGGTTTCTTCTAGCCATTCTATCCTTTTTATTCATCTATGGCTTCATTCAGGTGCTCGCGACTACGTCGCTTGCCTTAGGCGCTTCACCCTATGCTGTGACCTTGCTCTATGTGGCCTTGGCTGGAGTTTATGTGTACGGCATTTACAAATGGTATCAGAAAGCTCCTGTTCGTATTGAGAAGAGTGGCTTCAACCGATTTATTTGGCTTCCTGCCTTGGTTTGGTTCTTATCTCTGGTTGTCCAGTTTTTCTTGCCAAATGATCCTTCAGTAAATCAGCAAATAGCGACAGACTTGACCTTGTCTCAACCACTTTTCTCATTCTTTGCGGTCGTTATTTTTGCTCCTTTGACGGAAGAACTTATCTTTAGAGGGATGTTAGCACGCTACCTCTTTCCTAAGCAGGACAGTAGTAAACAAACTCTGATTTTTCTTCTGGTATCCAGTCTTCTGTTTGCCTTATTTCATTTCCCAGGTGATGTGCAACAATTTTTTGTCTATTTTAGCCTTGGTTTTAGTTTGGGCTTGGCTTATATTAGCAGAAAAGGTCTGGTCTACAGTATTTCTCTCCACGCTTTGAATAATTTAGTCGGCTTTTTGATGATTCTCATGCTATAATAGAGTCAGGAGGTCACATGAAACGAGTAATTTTATTAGCAGTGATTCAAGCAGTCGTTCTATTTTTCATCATTGGAGCGCTAGCTTATGCCTTTAAGGGCGATTTCTTCTATAGTCATCTAGCAGTTGTCTTTGCCCCTATTGCAGGTGTCTTGCGCTTTGGGACAGCTTACATAACGGAAATTGTCTTGCCGAGAAAGGCAGCCGAAATTGCTGAAAAGCGCAAAGCAGGCAACAATTCAAAATAAAAGAGTCCGGTGAAGTGTTCATCGGATTTTTTATTGGTGCTAATTTTTATGGACTTTACCTGATTTTTAAAGTCAGGCAAACTTTTCTGATGATTTTCATGAAGAGCCTGCGCTTTTATGGTAAAATAGTAACAGAATAAAAGAGGAGAGAAACAATGAAACGTAGTATGTATGCTGGTCGTGTTCGTGAGGAACACATCGGACAAGAAATTACCTTGAAAGGATGGGTAGGCCGTCGTCGTGACCTTGGTGGTTTGATCTTTATCGACCTTCGTGACCGTGAAGGAATCATGCAGCTGGTTATCAACCCTGAAAAAGTCTCTGCAGAGGTCATGGCAACAGCTGAAAGCCTTCGTAGCGAATTTGTTATCGAGGTGACTGGTCAGGTCGCTGCGCGTGAGCAAGCCAATGATAAGTTACCAACTGGTGCAGTTGAGTTAAACGTGACAGCTCTGACAGTGCTGAATACAGCTAAGACAACCCCATTTGAGATTAAGGATGGGATTGAGGCTAATGACGATACACGTTTGCGTTACCGTTACCTTGACCTTCGTCGTCCAGAGATGTTGGAAAATCTGAAACTTCGTGCTAAGGTAACCCACTCTATCCGCAACTACTTGTATGAGTTGGAGTTTATCGATGTGGAGACACCATTCCTTTCTAAGTCAACGCCAGAAGGGGCGCGTGACTATTTGGTGCCATCTCGTGTTAATAAAGGGCATTTCTATGCTCTTCCTCAAAGTCCACAAATCACTAAGCAGCTCTTGATGAATGCTGGTTTTGATCGTTATTACCAAATCGTCAAATGTTTCCGTGATGAGGACTTGCGTGGAGACCGCCAACCTGAGTTTACCCAGGTCGACTTGGAAACGTCTTTCCTTACTGAGCAAGAAATCCAAGACATCATAGAAGGATTGATTGCGCGTGTGATGAAAGAAACAAAAGGAATCGAAGTAACGCTTCCATTCCCTCGTATGAAATACGATGATGCCATGGCTCTGTACGGTTCTGACAAGCCAGATACTCGTTTTGACATGTTGCTTCAGGACTTGACAGAAGTGGTTAAAGGTGTAGACTTTAAAGTCTTTTCAGAAGCACCTGCTGTAAAAGCAATTGTAGTCAAAGGCGCAGCAGATAACTACTCACGTAAAGACATTGACAAGATGACGGAAGTAGCCAAACAGTACGGTGCTAAAGGTCTTGCTTGGGTCAAGGTTGTTGATGGAGAATTAAACGGACCAGTTGCCAAGTTCTTGACAGGCATCCAAGCAGAATTGACAACAGCGCTTGCTCTTGAAGAGAAGGACTTGGTTCTCTTTGTGGCAGATACGCTTGAAGTGGCCAATGCAACGCTCGGTGCCCTTCGTGGACGTATTGCCAAAGAGCTTGGTTTGATTGATAACGATAAATTCAACTTCCTTTGGGTGGTTGACTGGCCAATGTTTGAATGGTCTGAAGAAGAAGGTCGCTACATGAGCGCCCACCATCCATTTACTTTACCACAGGAAGAAACAGCTCACGAATTAGAAGGTGATTTGGCTAAGGTTCGTGCCATTGCTTACGATATCGTCTTAAACGGTTATGAGCTTGGTGGAGGTAGCCTTCGTATCAACCAAAAAGATCTTCAAGAACGTATGTTCAAGGCTCTTGGTTTCTCATCTGAAGAAGCAAATGACCAGTTTGGCTTCCTTCTTGAAGCCATGGACTATGGTTTCCCACCACACGGTGGCTTGGCTATCGGGCTTGACCGATTTGTCATGCTTTTAGCAGGAGAAGAAAATATCCGTGAAGTCATTGCCTTTCCTAAGAACAACAAGGCAAGTGACCCAATGACACAAGCTCCTTCAACAGTAGCTCTCAAACAACTAGAGGAACTTAGCTTACAAGTAGAAGAAGATGAAACAAGCAAAACGAATTAAGCGATGGCGCTATTATCTGCGCCGCTTTGCTCATCAGATAAAAATTTTACGTGTCTTACAAAGCATCTCTCGCGAAAAATATGATGAGAAGATTTCGGCCTCTCTGGTCTATGGTTTTTTATCAGCAGTAGCGGTCAATTTCTTTTTCCAACCAGGACATGTGTATTCGAGTGGTGCGACAGGTCTGGCACAGATTATCTCTGCCTTGAGTAATCACTGGTTTGGTTTTCATATTCCAATTTCATTGGCTTTCTACGCTATTAATTTTCCTTTGATGGTTTTAGCTTGGTATCAGATTGGGCATAAGTTCACGGTTTTTACCTTTATCACGGTGTCCATGAGTTCCTTCTTTATTCAGTTTGTGCCTGTAGCGACTTTGACTGAGGATCCTATTATCAATGCCCTTTTTGGGGGTGTTGTCATGGGCTTGGGGATTGGTTTTGCTCTTCGAAACAACATCTCCAGTGGTGGGACGGATATTGTCAGTCTGACTATTCGCAAGAAAACGGGTAAGAATGTCGGTAGTATTTCTTTCTTGGTCAATGGGACTATCATGCTGATAGCAGGTTTGACCTTTGGTTGGAAATACGCTCTCTACTCTATGATTACCATCTTTGTCTCTAGCCGTGTAACAGACGCTGTCTTTACCAAGCAAAAACGGATGCAGGCTATGATTGTGACCAATCATCCAGACAAGGTAATTGAAAAAATCCATAAAAAATTGCACCGCGGAGCAACTATGATCCACGATGCAGAAGGAACCTATAATCACGAGAAAAAGGCAGTTTTAATCACTGTCATTACACGTGCAGAGTTTAATGAATTTAAACTCATTATGAAACAAGTCGATCCAAGTGCCTTTGTATCGGTATCGGAGAATGTTCATATTCTGGGACGATTCGTTGAAACAGATAATTAATACTCTTCGAAAATCTCTTCAAACCGCGTCAGCTTTATCTGCAACCTCAAAGCTGTGCTTTGAGCAACCTGCGGCTAGCTTCCTAGTTTGCTCTTTGATTTTCATTGAGTATAATGACTAAAAAAACCAGCGTGAGCTGGTTTTTATTTTTCGATAATTTTGTGGGCAATCAACTGACGGTAACAAATTTGCTTATTGTTTTTATTATCATTAATAATCTGGAGAATAGTTTCAAGGGAAACACGACCAAGCTCTAAACTATTGATATCGACATAGGCTACCAAGTTGAGCTTGGGATTGACCGAGTCAAAGCTGAGAACAGGGACATCCAGTTGGTGCTTTGTGATATAATCACAGACCCCTTCAGCTAGGAGACTATCGGTTGTGATGATAGCATCGATTTGTGGATCATGCTGAAAGAGGAGCTTGCTAAATTGATACCCTTTTTCTTCTAGGAACTCCGTTGCAAAATAGGTTAAATTTCCATCAATAGGCAGTTGGTATTGCTTGAGCGCAGATTCGTAACCAGTTAGACGGTCTTGTGTAACGAAAAGTTTCTTAGCACCTCCGATAAAGGCAATTCGTTTACATCCTTTTTTGATGAAATATTCGGTTGCATCAAAACCAGCTTGGACATTGTCATTATCGACAAGAGGGATAAAGGGTGAAATGGATTTTCCTAGAATGAGGAAGGGGAACTGCTCTTCAGCTACCAATTTGACCAAGGGATCTTCCTCTTCGGCATAAAGGAAGATCAAACCATCCACACGTTTGCCGTAAACCATCTGTGAAATAGCTTTAAGACGCTCTTTTTCATCTTTCCCTGTTGCAATCTGAATAGCATAGTGGTTTTCAGAAGCGACTTGGGCAATACCACGGAGGACAGATGGGAAGAAAGGATTTTGATAGAAGGCGTCTGAGTCGTCGGGAAGGACCAAGCCGATAACTTGGGTATAACTGCTTACCAAACTACGAGCGTTGAGGTTGGGGTGGTAATTGAGTTCCTTCATAGCCTTGCGAACGCGTTTTTTCGTTTCGTCGCTAATGGTTGATTTATTTTGAATAACACGGGTTACGGTTGAAGGCGAAACACCAGCAGCCTTGGCCACGTCTTTAATCGTAACGGGCATAAAAATCTCCTATTTATGGTAATCTGGATCACGGAAATGCGTTTTATAAAAGATAGTGACCAGATATAGAACAAAAAGAATGTTTTGTACAGTGATGAGAGTTGTCATATTTTGGCCAAATAATCCCAAAATAAGCGTAATCAGAGTTGGTAATCCTAAACAGTTCAAGATAAAATGGTAGCACTCTTTAAAGGTTCTAAATGAAAAGAGGCGTGATTTCTTAGTGATATAAAGGAGAAGACTAGCTCCTAGAGAGACAATGAAGAAATTCAAACCAAAGAGGAAGCTCGCACCGAGAACTAGGAAGAGACTGATATAGACACGATTCTGCTGGTACCAGTCTTTGGAAATTGCTTGGGTCAAGCTGTCCTTGCTTTTGAAACTCTCAGTCTCAATCGCTTGGTAAGAGATGCGGGTCAGTTCTTTACTTTCCTTGCTGATGACAAGCTCATTCGTATCGAAATGCAGTTGCAAGCCTTTAGGTAATTCCTTGCTTTTGCTTGGACCGATCACAAGAGAAGGCTCTTGACTAGCTGTTCCAGTATATGTTAATTTGCCATCAACAATTGCAGCATGTTCAGAGAGATTCTGAACAACCTCATCTGTCAGAGGTTCATAGACATTATCGATAAAGGTTTCTAGCGGATAAGTTTTCTGGGAGCTGTTTTGGATGGCAATGGGTACCATGGACAAGCTGATAAGGAAGATACTGGTAAAGAGCAGTTGAAACCAGTTGAGCCCGAAACGTTTGGACAGGGGCTTACGAAATCCCCAAATACTTGAAAAATAAGAAAATGGATATGGAAGCATTTGTATCTTTCTAAAAGGTGTTTTCTATATGAGTATTATTATATAGAGAAATGTGCTTTATTTCAAGTCTAGGAGACAAATTGCTTGCTACAAGGATATTTTTATAGTCACAAGCTCCAAAATGAAAAAGGGTGGCGGGGGTATATTACCCCTTGTCGCCACCACTTGTAAGTCCTGAAACAAAGTTCTTTTGTAGGAAGAAGAAGAGAATACAGATTGGAAGGGCGATGAGGATAGCACCTGCTGAGAAGTAAGCGATCTTCATGTTTTTCACATTGTTAACGAAGGTTTGGAGACCTACGGCAACAGTAAAGTATTCTTTCTCACGAAGCAAGAAACTAGAGAGGATGTAGTCCCCAAAAGGTCCCATGAAGGCCCAGAGGGCTTGTACGGCAACCATTGGGCGAACAAGTGGAAGAACAATTTGCCAGAAGCGGCGGAAGTGTCCTGCACCGTCTAGTTTTGCAGATTCGTCTAGAGACATTGGCACTGTATCGAAGTAGCCTTTCATGAGCCAAGCATTCATCGGGATACCACCACCAACGTAGAGGAAGATGAGGAACCAGCTGTGGTTAAGGGCATTCAACATAAGCGCCATAACGAAGAAGGCTGTCAAAGCGGCCATAGTTGGCACCATTTGGATGATCAAGAAGAAGACCAAACTTTGTTTACGAGCCAAGAAGTTGTAACGGCTGTAGGCATAACCAGCAAGTACGATGATACTTGTTTGGACAGCCATGGTAATCAAGGCGATAATCAAAGTGTTGAGGTACCAAGTACCGTACAAGGTTTCAGAGAAGAGCCCTTGGAAGTTAGCAAAACTAAAGTCGACGTTGCTGTCTAGTTTAAAGGCTACTACGTTACCAGTCTTGAAGGCTGACATGATAGTGATCAAAAGTGGATAGATAATCACAATTGATAGACCAATCAGGTAAAGATAAGTAAGGGTTTGAGTCAGTCTACGTTTGAGTTTGATTGAGTTATTCATCTTAGACGTCCTCCATATCAAATGCGTGTAGTTTCTTGAATGCGATCATAGAGATTGAGATGACAATGATAGAGATAATCAAGGTAACAGCTGCCGCCATAGAGTATTGAGGAGATGTACCTGTTGTCAAACGGTAAATCCATGAAATCAAGATATCGGTTGAACCAGCTCCACCACCGACACTACCAGGTCCTCCAGCGTTGAAGAGGTACATGATAGAGAAGTTGTTAAAGTTGAAGGTGTATTGGCTAATCAAAGTAGGTGCCGCAACGGCCAAGATCATTGGGAAAGTGATGTTGCGGAATTTTTGCCAAGCATTGGCACCGTCAATATAAGCTGCTTCGTAAAGGTCGTTAGGAATAGATTGCAAGATACCCAAAGTCAAAACGTAGATGTATGGGAATCCAAGCCAACCTTGCATCATAATCAAGGCAATCTTAGTCCAAGTTGGGTCTGTTTTCCAAGGAATAAGAGCACCATCAAGGAAAGGAAGGAATTTAGCCAAGATTGGCAATACTTGAGTGTTAATAGCACCGACACTATCATTAAACATGTTTGAGAATGTCAAGATAGTGATGAAGGCTGGGACAGCCCAAGGAAGAAGGAAAATAACACCAAAGATACGTTTTCCTTTGATAAATGGTTGGTTAGCAATGATAGCTGTGAAGATACCGATGACGATTTGTAAAGTTGAGGCAGCCAAAGCCCAGATGATAGTCCAAGAAAGAACGGCACCGAAGGCAGAACGGAAGGTACTCAAACTCCAGATGTTCGTAAAGTTGGTTAAACCAACCCAGTCCAACAATTTGTTTGGTGGTAAGTGTTGGAAGTCATAGTTAGTAAAGGCGATCATCAAGGTTACGATAACTGGGAAGATAATCGCGAAAGTCATGGCAACATAAGATGGAATGATCAAGAGGTAAGGGAAACCATTTTCATAGATTCCTTTGATCATATCTTTGAGGCTACGTGGAACTGGAATACCATTGTTAATGCGTTTTGCGATTGTATGTGCATCTTTGATATTTGCGAAATAAAAGAGCACATAAACGACTACAAAGATTAAATGGAAGGCACCGCGAATCAGCATGAAGAGGGAATTATCACGACCTGGTTTGTCACCAAGAGTAATGAGATTGCTCAATTCAGGGGCTGCAAGTGCTAGGAAATAAAGGACGAAGACAAGGGTTACACCAAGGAAGATAAAACCTTTGGCTTTTTGCTTATTGTAAATCTGTCCTAACCCAGGAATGATAGACAGCAGGGCTGCTTTACTAGGTTGTTGCTTTTCCATAATAACTCCTTTCATAGGATACTGGTTTCTAATTAAAACCCAAACTATATATGTTTTCTATTGATAAATTCAAAGGGGGATTTGAATTCCACCCCCCTTGAACAAATTTTTTTATTCACCAAATTTTTGTTTGATTGTTTCTTTGATCAATGTTACAGCATCGTTAGCAGCTGTTTTAGCATCTTTCTTACCACTTACAGAGTCAAAGAGCATGTTAGCAGCTGGTTCCCAAACTGCAGACATTTGAGAGATGTTTGGCATTGGTTGAGCGTTTTTGAACTGTTTGATAACAGCTGTTGTCAACTCATCGTTTTTACCTTCAGCGTATGAACGTGCTTCAGTGTTAGCTGGGATTTCGTTAGTCTTATCGTAGAAGGCTTTTTGTTGTTCAGTTGAAACAAGGAAGTCTACAAATTTTTGTGCGCCTTCAAGGTTTTTAGTGCTTGATGGGATGATCCAAGCTTTACCACCACCGAATGCTGCGTAGTCTTTTCCGTTTGGAAGAGTTGGGATAGTTGCAACACCGTAGTTTACTTTAGCATCTTTAAAGGCTTGAGCTTTCCAAGGTCCGTCGATGATAGCAGCTGTTTTACCTTCTTGGAATTGAGTTTGGATTAAGTTTCCAGCAGCTGTACCATCTTGCATACCTTTAGGCCATTTTTCATACCAAGATTTAGCGTAGTTGATACCTGCGATAGAACCGTCGTTTGCAAGACCGATATCTTTAGCGTCTTTACCGTTTTGTCCAAATACGTAAGCACCGTTACCAGCAAGAAGTCCATATGCATAGTAGAAGTTTGTCCAGTCAGCTAGGAAAGCAGAAGTTTTTCCATCTTCTCCAGCGAATGCGTATTTGCTATCTTTAGCAAGGTTTTCCAAGTCAGCAAATGTTTTTGGAGCTTCTTTTACCAAGTCTTTGTTGTAGTACATAACAAGTGACTCGATAACGGCAGGAGCACCGTAAACTTTACCGTCAGCAGCTGTTACAAGAGATTTAGTTTTATCATCTGTTTTAGCGCCGTCGCTCAATTTAACTTCTGAAAGTTGTCCGTCAGTACCAAGGCTACCTACACGGTCGTATGGAGCCATCATAACGTCAGCAGCTTGACCAGATTGGTTGTCAAGAGAAAGTTTGTCAAGACCACCAAGTTGGTCACCAGATTTGATGTTAACTGTTGTTCCTGATTGTTCTTTATAAGCTTTAGCAACTGTTTCAGCATAAGCTTTGTATTGGTCCTCAACGTAAAGAGTGATTTCTTTCGCTTCAGATGAACCAGTATCAGCAGCTTTTTCAGCAGGTTTGCTTCCACAAGCTACCAAAAGTAAGCTAGCAAGTGTAACAGTTCCAAGCACAGTAGCGCTCTTCATGAATTTAGATGACATAGTGTATTCCTCCTAAAGAATAACAAATTTTATAATGAGGAAACGCAAACGTTTTCCTTTATGGGACTAGTATAACACAATCAGAAAGCGGTTGCAAGTGTTTTTTATAAAAAAAATAAAAAAATTGTAGAAAATGGTAAACGCTTAATCGTCATATAAATAGTAGAAAATCTTAAAAATCGGTTTTGTTTCAAATTTAAAAAAGTTGAGAAAACGATTGCCTAATTTACAAATGGAAAGTAGAGAGAATTCTCACTTTATTTTTGCTTAAGTAAGATAAGTGAAACCCTTATTCCTATTTTGTTTGTTTCCTGAAAGGATATATATACGAGTAAGAAGAAAAAATTTTTAAAAAATAATCAAAAAAGTTATTTAAAACCGCTTGCATTTATCAAGAAAATGAGATATACTAATCATAGCGCAAACGTTTGCGTTCGTAAAAATGTAATATCTAACTATAAACACATGAGGTGCTTATTATGAAAAAACGTCAAAGTGGTGTGTTGATGCACATTTCTTCTCTTCCAGGAGCATACGGAATCGGATCATTTGGTAAAAGTGCTTACGACTTCGTTGATTTTTTGGTTCGCACAAAACAACGTTACTGGCAAATCCTTCCACTAGGAACAACTAGTTACGGAGACTCTCCTTACCAATCTTTCTCAGCCTTCGCAGGGAACACTCATTTTATCGATTTAGATATCTTGGTGGAACAAGGTTTGTTGCAAGCAAGTGACCTTGAAGGGGTTGACTTTGGTAGCGATGCGTCTGAAGTTGATTATGCGAAAATCTACTATGCACGTCGTCCTCTTTTAGAAAAAGCGGTAAAACGTTTCTTGGAAGTAGGAGATGTTAAAGATTTTGAGAAATTTGTTCAAGACAACCAATCATGGCTTGAACTCTTTGCAGAGTATATGGCTATTAAAGAGCATTTTGACAATCTTGCTTGGACAGAATGGCCAGATGCAGATGCTCGCGTTCGTAAAGCTTCAGCACTTGAAAGCTACCGTGAGCAATTGGCAGACAAGTTGGTTTACCACCGTGTGACTCAATACTTCTTCTTCCAACAATGGTTGAAATTGAAAGCTTACGCTAACGACAACCACATCGAAATCGTTGGGGACATGCCAATCTACGTAGCGGAAGATTCAAGCGATATGTGGGCAAATCCACATCTCTTCAAGACAGATGTCAACGGTAAGGCGACTTGCATCGCAGGATGCCCACCAGATGAGTTCTCTGCAACTGGTCAGCTTTGGGGTAACCCAATCTATGACTGGGAAGCAATGGACAAAGATGGTTACAAATGGTGGATTGAACGCTTGCGTGAAAGCTTCAAAATCTACGACATCGTTCGTATCGACCACTTCCGTGGCTTCGAATCTTACTGGGAAATCCCTGCTGGTTCTGATACAGCAGCACCTGGTGAATGGGTCAAAGGTCCTGGCTACAAGCTCTTTGCAGCCGTTAAGGAAGAACTTGGTGAGCTAAACATCATCGCAGAAGACCTTGGTTTCATGACAGACGAAGTTATCGAATTGCGTGAACGTACTGGCTTCCCAGGAATGAAGATTCTTCAATTTGCTTTCAACCCAGAAGACGAAAGCATCGATAGCCCACACTTGGCACCTGCTAACTCAGTTATGTACACAGGAACACACGATAACAATACGGTTCTTGGTTGGTACCGTAACGAGATCGATGATGCGACTCGTGAATACATGGCTCGCTACACGAACCGTAAAGAATACGAAACAGTGCCACATGCTATGCTTCGTACAGTCTTTTCATCAGTTAGCTTCATGGCAATTGCAACTATGCAAGATTTGCTAGAATTGGATGAGGCAGCTCGTATGAACTTCCCATCTACCCTTGGTGGAAACTGGTCTTGGCGTATGACTGAAGATCAATTGACACCAGCTGTCGAGGAAGGCTTGCTTGACTTGACAACAATCTATCGCCGAATCAATGAAAATTTGGTAGATTTAAAGAAATAATACAATATCAGGAGACACCTTAAACATGTTATCACTACAAGAATTTGTACAAAATCGTTACAATAAAACCATTGCAGAATGTGGCAATGAAGAGCTTTACCTTGCTCTTCTTAACTACAGCAAGCTTGCAAGCAGCAAAAAACCAGTTAACACTGGTAAGAAAAAAGTTTACTACATCTCAGCTGAGTTCTTGATTGGTAAACTTTTGTCAAACAACTTGATCAACCTTGGTCTTTACGACGATGTTAAAAAAGAGCTTGCAGCTGCAGGTAAAGACTTGATCGAAGTTGAAGAAGTTGAATTGGAACCATCTCTTGGTAATGGTGGTTTGGGACGTTTGGCTGCCTGCTTTATCGACTCAATTGCTACTCTTGGTTTGAACGGTGACGGTGTTGGTCTTAACTACCACTTTGGTCTATTCCAACAAGTTCTTAAAAACAACCAACAAGAAACAATTCCAAATGCATGGTTGACAGAGCAAAACTGGTTGGTTCGCTCAAGCCGTAGCTACCAAGTACCATTTGCTCACTTCACATTGACTTCAACTCTTTACGATATCGATGTACCTGGTTACAAGACAGAAACTAAGAACCGTTTGCGTTTGTTTGACTTGGATTCAGTTGATTCTTCTATCATCCAAGACGGTATCAACTTTGATAAAACAGACATCGCTCACAACCTGACTCTCTTCCTTTACCCAGATGATAGTGACCGTCAAGGTGAATTGCTCCGTATCTTCCAACAATACTTCATGGTTTCAAACGGTGCGCAATTGATCATCGAAGAAGCAATCGAAAAAGGAAGCAACTTGCATGACCTTGCTGACTACGCAGTTGTCCAAATCAACGACACTCACCCATCAATGGTTATTCCTGAGTTGATCCGTCTTTTGACTGCTCGTGGTATCGAACTTGACGAAGCAATCTCAATCGTTCGTAGCATGACTGCCTACACTAATCACACAATCCTTGCTGAAGCCCTTGAAAAATGGCCTCTTGAGTTCTTGCAAGAAGTGGTTCCTCACTTGGTACCAATCATCGAAGAATTGGACCGTCGCGTGAAAGCAGAAGTAAAAGATCCAGCTGTTCAAATTATCGATGAGAGCGGACGTGTTCACATGGCCCACATGGATATCCACTACGGATACAGCGTTAACGGGGTTGCAGCACTTCACACTGAAATCTTGAAAAATTCTGAGTTGAAAGCCTTCTACGATCTTTACCCAGAAAAATTCAACAACAAAACAAATGGTATCACTTTCCGTCGTTGGCTCATGCATGCTAATCCAAGATTGTCTCACTACTTGGATGAGATTCTTGGAGAAGGTTGGCACCATGAAGCAGATGAGCTTGAAAAACTTTTGTCTTATGAAGACAAAGCAGCTGTCAAAGAAAAATTGGAAAGCATCAAAGCTCACAACAAACGTAAATTGGCTCGTCACTTGAAAGAACACCAAGGTGTGGAAATCAATCCAAACTCTATCTTTGACATCCAAATCAAACGTCTTCACGAGTACAAACGCCAACAAATGAACGCTTTGTACGTTATCCACAAATACCTTGACATCAAAGCTGGTAACATCCCTGCTCGTCCAATCACAATCTTCTTTGGTGGTAAAGCAGCTCCAGCCTACACAATCGCTCAAGACATTATCCACTTGATCCTTTGCATGTCAGAAGTTATTGCTAACGATCCAGCAGTAGCGCCACACTTGCAAGTTGTTATGGTTGAAAACTACAACGTTACTGCAGCAAGCTTCCTTATTCCAGCATGTGATATCTCAGAACAAATCTCACTTGCTTCTAAAGAAGCTTCAGGTACTGGTAACATGAAATTCATGTTGAACGGAGCTTTGACTCTTGGTACTATGGACGGTGCTAACGTGGAAATCGCTGAGTTGGTTGGCGACGAAAACATCTACATCTTTGGTGAAGATTCAGAAACTGTTATTGACCTTTACGCAAAAGCAGCTTATAAATCAAGCGAATTCTACGCTCGTGAAGCTATCAAATCATTGGTAGACTTCATCGTTAGTGATGCAGTTCTTGCAGCTGGAAACAAAGAGCGCTTGGAACGTCTTTACAATGAATTGATCAACAAAGACTGGTTCATGACTCTTCTTGACTTGGAAGACTACATTAAGGTTAAAGAGCAAATGCTTGCTGATTACGAAGACCGTGACGCATGGTTGGATAAAGTCATCGTCAACATTGCTAAAGCAGGATTCTTCTCATCTGACCGTACAATCGCTCAGTATAACGAAGATATCTGGCACTTGAACTAAGATACAAGTTTATACTAATATATTTTGTAAAAAAGCGAGTTTCGATTGAAATTCGCTTTTTTTGAATACTTGACTAGAAATATATCTTAGATACTATATTTGAATGGATTACTTATATAAGATAGTTGCTTAAAACTATTCGTTATAATTATTTTTTCTGAAAATTGTAGGAAAGTGTGTTAAAATGGAAACGTATACAAGTAGTTATTTGAATGTCAAATTAGAATTTGAAGAGGCGCATTATGAGTAATTTAGAAATAGGGAAACGGATTCGTACTTTACGGACTGAAAAAGGACTGAGTAGAGAAGTCTTTTGTGGGGATGAAAAAGAACTTACTGTTCGTCAGTTGGGTCGAATTGAAACAGGAAATAACTTACCCAGTTTAGCGAAACTAGATTATATAGCTGGAGTGTTAGGAATTCCGATGTCTCAGTTAATCGACGAGGGCTCGCTAATTGTTCCCAAAGAGTATTTAAAACTAAAAACGAAATTGATTCGTCAATCTATTCATGGAGATGAAGAAAAAGTCCGCCAGCGTGAGGCTATCTTTGAAGATATTCAGGAACATTTTTATGATCAACTCCCTGAGGATGAACAAGTAGCAGTTGAGGTTCTACAAGCCATTGATGATGTGTATGTTTCTGAAAATGCCGAATTTGGAGAGGGCTTGATTGAGGAATATTTCAATCAAACTTTGCTACAAACGGAGTATTCTGTAAATGATTTATTGATCTTATATTTATATTTTTTATCAAATGCTATTAGTTTTAAACGAAACGATGACGTTTTAAAAAAAGTAAGAAATAACATTGTGACCATAATTGACTGTTCAGATAACACTTACATGCATCTACTACAAAGAGTATTAATTGCAATACTGTTGTATCAATTGAGAAACGAATACTACGAAGATATCTCTGTCATTTTTAGTTTTCTAAGAGAAATTATGATGGAAATTCAAGATTCAAACTTAAAACCAACGGTAGACTACTTGGAAGCCAAATATTACCTATACGGGGAAAAAGATAAAGAAAAAGCCCTACAATACTATGAAAAAGCTATCAATGGGGCAGAATTTTTTAATGATATGAATTTCAAAAATCGAGTGATAGAAGAGATGAAAGAAGAGTTTCCTGATATGTAAAAAACTCTTTGTTCATTATGAAGGGATGCTGATAGGCAATATGGGGAGTTTTGTTAGTAAGAATTTAATATATTTGAGGTAATAGTTGATAACAAATAGTCATAACTACTTTTATTTGCCGTGTGCAAAAGTCTATTTATAGAGGAATGAGATGAAAAATTTAGAAATCGGGAGGCGGATTCGCACCTTACGAACTGAAAAAGGATTGAGTAGAGAGGCCTTTTGTGGAGATGAAAAAGAACTTACTGTTCGTCAGTTGGGTCGAATTGAAACAGGAAATAACTTACCCAGTTTAGCGAAACTAGATTATATAGCTGGAGTGCTAGGAATTCCGATGTCTCAGTTAATCGACGAGGGTTCGCTAATTGTTCCTAAAGAGTATTTAAAACTAAAAACGAAATTGATTCGTCAATCTATTCATGGAGATGAAGAAAAAATCCGTCAACGTGAGGAAATCTTTGAGGAAATTCAGGAACGCTTTTATGACCAACTTCCTGAGGATGAGCAAGTAGCAGTTGAAGTTTTACAAGCTATTGATGATGTGTATGTTTCTGAAAACTCTGACTTTGGAGAGGGCTTGATTGAGGAGTATTTTGAGCAGTTACTTTTAAAAACAAATTATGATACTAATGATTTATTAATTTTACACTTGTATTTTTTAAAGTGTACTTTGAATGCTAAGCCAATTGATAATGTATTTGAAAATATCTATTCTAACATCTTGGAGCAAACTAATTTCTCTGATGCCAACAATATTCATTTGATTCAAAGGGTTATTGTATCAATTGTTTTATATCACTTTAATATTGAATATTATGATTTAATGCCCCAAACGCTAAGTGCTGTACGAGAAATAATAGATGAAATACAAGATTTTGCTTTACTACCTACAGTAGATTTTTTTGAAGCCAAATATTATATTCATACTAATCAGAATAAAGATCTTGCTTTGGACTACTATAATAAAGCAATAAATGGATCGGAATTATTAAATGATAAATCATTTAGGGAGAGAGTAATAGAAGAAAAAAATAAGGATTTTCCATAATTTCAATATAAAACAGGACATAAATGTCAGTAGACATAAATGTCCTGTTTTTTTACTCTTATAAGGGATATACTGTTATTGTAAATAAGTTAAGAAGAGCGCAGTGCTAGAAACATTACTATTTAAAAGGGATGTAGATTAGCAGGCGGGAGGAAAATATGGTAAAAACAATTGACTATTATATGGATGAAAAGTTTGTCAAGAAGGACTATCTGATTATCAAAAATAGTCTAGATAGCAGACGCCTATGTAAAGTAACACTTGATGAGAAGCTACTAAAATTAGTTCTCTTGCTTCCAAATGAAATGAGAGAAATCAAAATGGACTCCAACTTAAAGCCTAGAATTAGAGTTGTTGATATAACCGATGGGAGTGAGTGAAGTTTCTAAAATACAATTTATCATTAGAAAGAGGTAATAAAATGATTAAGGTAGAAAGAGTTACAAAGCGATTTGGAGATAATATTGCTTTAAATCAAATTAGTTTTTCAATAAACGAAGGAGAAATTTTTGGATTCCTAGGTCCATCTGGTTCAGGGAAGACAACAATGATCAATATTCTGACAGGACAGCTACAGGCTAACAGCGGAAAGACAGAATTATTAGGAAAAGATTCTCAAAAATTACTTCCGTCAGATTTTGAAGAGTTAGGCTTAGTAGGTGACACAAGTGGTTATTACGAAAAATTAAGTTTGTACAATAACTTGTTGCTATTTGCAAGACTATACGGAGTTTCAAAATCCCGAATTGAAGAAATTCTAAGACAAGTTGGTCTGTATGATAGTAAAGACACTCCAGCTGAGAAACTTTCTACAGGAATGCGTCAACGAATGCTTTTAGCTCGTGCTTTAATCAATTACCCTAAAGTTCTATTTTTAGATGAACCTACAAGTGGGTTAGATCCCACTACCTCAAAGAAGATTCACAAATTACTACAGGAGTTAAAGGAAAGAGGAACAACCATTTTCTTAACTACTCATGATATGAATGAGGCGACTTTATTATGTGATAACCTAGCTCTTTTGAATAAAGGTGATCTTATTGAACAAGGAAGCCCAAGCGAAATTATCCAAAAATATAACACGGAAAAAAAAGTTGCAGTAACTTATAGTGATTCTACTAAAAAGGTAGTGCGCTTTGAAGACTTGCAGCAAGAAGATTATAAAAAAATGATGACGATTCACTCATGTGAACCAACTTTAGAAGATATTTTTATTAAATTGACAGGAGAAAAATTAGATGTTTAAGAGAATTTTAGCCCTTATCTGGTTGAGGACACAAGTATTATTAACAAACAAAAACACTTTGGTACAGGTAGTATTCCCATTCTTTATGGTTCTACTCTTCCAAAATTTTATGAATACAGATGGCACTCAAGGGAAAACACTATTGTTTAGTTCTTTAACAATGGCATTCTCATTTTCTTCTGGGTCAATGATTTCAAACTCTATTGCAGAGGAAAAAGAAAAAAGAATTTTTAAAACACTCATTTTAAGCGGAGTTCGCCGTGGAGAATATCTTGTTTCCGTGTTGTTTTATCCTGTAATCTTTGCCTTGGCTTCAGTTATTTCCTTCCCTATTATGGTTGAAGTGGATTTCGCAAAAGATTATCCTGTATACCTTGTAGTAGCTTCTCTGGTAGCATTATGTACAATCCTCTTAAATTTAGTGATTGGAGCTATTTCAGAGACACAAACTCAGGCTCAGGTTTATGGTTTGATTCCAATGCTTGGTCTCTCATTCTTGCCGATGTTTTCTCAAGTTAGCTCAGAGATTAAAAAATTTATGGATACAACCTTCTTAGGAGTTTATGTAGATTTCTTTAATAAACCAGATTTCAAGTTGAATTTTGACAGTTTGGGGATCACTTTTGCTTGGGTTGTAGCATTACTTGCCCTTAGTTATTGGGGGTTGAAAAATAAAAAAAGAGTCCAGTTTGGAAAATTAACAATTAATCAATTTCAGAAACTAACTTTTTTTAAATCTTAGTGTTAGTAAGCTTTGTAAGAAACCTAGTTTAAAACAGTAAACCAGCGCTTAAAACGCTGGTTTTTACTGTCTTCAGCCTTATGCTTCTTTGCAGTTGTTCACCTCAAATTCCTTGTATTCGCTTACATAAAGTGTTATAATATGATTATAGGAAAGAAGGTGTTCTTATGTGGAAAAAATATTTTTCAAAATATAAATGGACGGATTTATTTTGGATTCTATTTGTTATTTTAACATGCCTCTATATAGGTAACCATGATCTGTTTCCTCTCAATCATCAAGAAATCTCGCTTCGAGGGAGTTTCTGGGGGTCTGTACTTGCCTTATTTCACTTGCTATTTATTGATAAGTTTGTTATCTCGAATCGAAAATAAATATGAGGTATATGCCTGACTGGCTACTTTTAATATTGATTTTGGAGGAAGATTTTGTCTCTATTATTTATTATTTTAAATTTATCTATTTTGTACAAGATCTATTCTTTGAGGCGGGAGAAATCGAAATATTTGATTTATACGGCCTATATCATATTTGGGGTAAATGTAATATATGGTATTCAATGGTTATTAAAAGAACTGATTTCAAAGATTTCCACTTAATGTGTATAGAAACTCCAGTGATTTTTGCATAACAAAACGCATAAGATTAAGGTTTTTGAGTACCTGTTCTTATGCGTTTTCTTAATATTGAGGATTTTCGGTAAGTTTTATACCTTTGGAAGTCTAGTTTAGAATGCTTTCCCAATCAAAATCTCTGCCTCAATGGTAATCTCTGTCAGTTGGTTCCAGTCAATCTTAGTATGGTCGATGTGAAAGAGTAGGGGCGTCATGCTGAGTAGGGCTTTGAGCTGCTCTGCTGTGATAGTTTTAGTCAGAGAGGCAGTTTGACTAGATAGGATGGTAAAGTGTTCTTGGAAATGATTTTTGATATCTTGGTTAGAATAGTCCTTGTTTGTCAGCTGATCTTGTACCTTCTGACGGATTTCCTTGAGGTGATTTTTAGTTGGAATAACCTTTATCAAGATACCGTCTTTGGATAAAACGCGACGAAATTCTCCATAGTTGGCAGGGGAAAAGATATCAAGTAAGATATCCATACTGGCGTCTTTTATAGGAAGTCGTGCCAAGTCGCCAACGAACCAATTGACTGCCCAGTTGGGTTCGCTCTTGGCAGCGATTTGGACAGAATCTTTGGAAATATCAAAGGCATAGAAGGTTTTATCAGGATGACTTTCTTGGAGTTTGCGAGAATAGAAACCTTCGCCACAACCGATATCTAAAATGGTTTTGGCATTTTTTGAGTTTGCAAGTAAATCAGAAACAGCCTCTAGAATAGCTTGATAAAATCCAGCTTCTAGGATTTGTTGACGATTTTGAAAGTTTTCCTTGTCGTAGTTGGCCGATTGCTTGATTTGAGGGGCTAGATTGACATAGCCAAATTTAGCCAAGTCAAAAGAATGGCGATTGTTGCATTTGAGACTGCTCTCTACCAGAGTCAGATTTTCTTGACAGATAGGACAGGCAAAGGCAGTCGCAGAAGCAAAACGCTGAAGTTTGGGTTTGAGATTTGTATTCATAGTTTAAGTGTATCAAAAGAGGCAGATGAAAGCAACTTTAGGAATAAGTAGATGAGAGATTCAGTAGAAATAAAACTGATTCTCCAATTTATGAAATGAAATTGCTTTTATATCTAAATTGCTATATAATAATGATAAGGAGGAAATAAGTATGTTAAAAGAAGTATTAAGCGTCGCAAAAGTTGCGAAAAAATCATCACTCTTTTTGGGTGGTGTCGCATTTGGTACCCTTGGCTTGAAAATCTTAGCAAGTAAGGAAGCTAAAAAAGGTTATTCTAAAGCTTTGGCTAAGGCTTATAAGTTAAAAGACGAGCTAGATGCATCTGTTTCTGTTGTGAAGCAACATGGAGATGATGTCTTGCAAGATGCCAAATATTTGTACGAGCAAGAGAAAAAAGAAGAGCAATTAGATAGCCTTATAGGGGAATAATATGTCTTTTAAAGTGCTACATAGAGGATACCAACATATCCGACTATCATCTTCTTTTTCACTCACCTTGGATATTCAAGACTATCTTCGTTCCTTGGCGAGAGATGAAAAGGGGATTGAGTCTATCCAGTTTTACATGGATCAACAGCACTTTACTCTACGCATAAAAGAAGGCTTTTCTGTATTAGATAATGCAGAAGCCTTTTTAAAAAGAATTGATAAAGGGAAAGTTTCTGAGTTGATGACTCTTCCCATTCGTAGAGAAGAGAGTGCTTATTCTATTGTTTCAGGTGCAGCGATTAAGCGTGTACTTTTTCGTAGTCTTGTACCGTCTCCAATTCGCTATATATGGACTTGTTATCAGGCTTTGGGCTATATTAGAGAAGCCTATCAAACACTAGCGCGTAAGGAACTAACGATGGAGGTCTTGGACTGTTCGGCGATTTTATTGTCCTTGTTTATGAACCAATCCAAGACAGCTAGCAATATCATGTTTATGCTTGATTTGGGGAATCATTTAGATCAGTGGTCTTTGAAAAAAACTGCAACAGATTTAGAACAAAGCCTTCTTGCAAAAGAGAGCGATGTATTTCTAGTACAGGGCGATACGGTTGTTAGTATCAAGAGTTCCGATGTTCAAATAGGAGATGTCTTGATCTTATCTCAAGGAAATGAAATTCTGTTTGATGGACAAGTAGTTTCAGGTTTAGGTATGGTTAACGAAAGTTCCTTGACGGGAGAGAGTTTTCCAGTTGAAAAAAGAGAGTCTGATTTGGTTTGTGCAAATACAGTATTAGAAACTGGAGAGTTACGCATTCGTGTAACCGATAATCAGATGAACAGTCGGATTTTACAACTGATTGAGTTGATGAAGAAATCTGAAGAAAACAAGAAAACGAAACAACGCTATTTCATCAAGATGGCGGACAAGGTCGTCAAATATAATTTCTTGGGGGCTGGGCTGACTTACCTATTAACAGGTTCTTTTTCTAAGGCTATCTCTTTCCTATTGGTCGATTTCTCCTGTGCTTTGAAAATTTCTACTCCTGTAGCTTATTTGACAGCTATCAAGGAGGGGTTGAATCGTGAAATGGTGATTAAGGATGGAGATGTTCTGGAGAAATATCTGGAAATTGATACTTTCTTATTTGATAAGACGGGAACAATCACAACTAGTTATCCTATAGTTGAAAAGGTGTTACCTTTTGGGGACTATAGTGAGGAAGATATTCTCAGAATCAGTGCCTGTCTTGAGGAGCACATCTATCATCCTATCGCTAATGCCATCGTCAAGCAAGCTGAGATAGAGGGGATTGAACATGAGGAAATGCATGGGAAACTCCAATATATTGCAAGCAAGGGGATCAAATCTCATATAGATGGCCAACCAGTTCTTATTGGGAATTATGTCTTGATGCAGGATGAGCAGATTTATATCAGTTCAGAACAAAATGCTTTAATTGAAGAGTACAAGAGTCACTACAATCTCTTATTCTTGGCTTATCAGAATGAATTGATTGGAATGTTCTGCATTCATACTCCTTTGAGAAAAGAAGCAAAAGCAGCCTTGGAGAAACTTAAGGCACAAGGGAAAAAATTGATTCTGGCAACAGGAGATACCTTGGTTAGGACAGAGGAATTAGTCAAAGATTTGCCCTTTGATCAGGTCTATACAGACTTGAAACCTGATGGGAAATTTGAGTTAGTAGAGGAACTACAGAAAGCAGGTCACACTATTTTGATGGTTGGGGATGGGTTGAATGACTCAGCTGCTCTAACCCTATCAGATATCGGTGTAGTGATGAATGAGAGTGCAGATATTTCTAAGCAGATGAGTGATATCTTATTGTTAGATAATCGCTTGGATTTCTTCCGAGAGTTGGATTGGCTATCATCATCTTTACAAACACTCATCAAGAAGAATATTCAAGATACCGTTGTCGTAAATAGTAGTTTGATTGGCTTTGGCTTGTTTAATTGGCTCAGTCCTTCAAATCTCTCCATCTTACATAATCTAACAACCTTGCGCATAGTCCTGCGTAGTCTGTCTATTAAGGGATAGGTAGGGGACTATTCACAGCAAAAAGGAGTTACCTTTCTTGAGGGTAACTCCTTTGTTTATAGGTAAATGTTGAACAGTTTAGTAAGTCAATACAAAGTATTTTTTCTTACCGCGACGGATAACAGTCAGTTCATTCTCTAACTTATCAGCGTCACTCAAGACATAGTCAAGGTCTTGGATACGGTCGCCGTTGACGTAGATAGCTCCGTTTTGGACGTCTTCACGGGCCTGGCGTTTTGAGTTAACCACACCAGATGAGACGAGAAGTTCTACGATATTGTGGTTTTCATCTGCTTGAACTTGGTAGTTTGGTACACCACGAAGTCCTTGTTTGAGCTCTTTAACAGAAAGATTCTTGATGTTTCCTGCAAAGAGTTGCTCAGTGATGTTGAGGGCTTCTTTGTAAGCTTCTTCTCCGTGAACAAGTGTAACGACTTCACGAGCCAAAACTTTTTGAGCCAAGCGTTCGTGTGGCGCTGCTTCAAACTGTTTGCGGATATCTTCAATCTCATCAAGTGACAAGAAAGTAAAGATTTTCAAGAAGCGAACAGCGTCAGCGTCCATAACGTTCATCCAAAATTGGTACATTTCGTATGGAGAAGTCTTTTCAGGATTGAGCCAGACTGCGTTTCCTTCTGATTTACCAAATTTCTTACCAGTTGCATCTGTGATCAATGGAACAGTGATAACGTGGCCAGTCTTGTCAGCCTTACGACGAAGCAATTCGGTACCAGCTGTCATATTTCCCCACTGGTCAGAACCACCGATTTGTAGCGTTACGTTGTGGTCTTGGTTAAGGACGAAGAAGTCGTACCCTTGCATGATTTGGTAAGCAAACTCAGTGTATGAAATTCCTGTTTCAATCCGTTTTTTCACAGACTCCTTACTCATCATGTAGTTGACAGTGAAGTATTTTCCGATATCACGGAGGAAATCAATGAAGCTGATGCTGCCAAACCAGTCGTAGTTGTTGACCATGACAGCCTTATTTTCACCATTTTCAAAGTCAAGAAAACGAGAAAGTTGTCCTTGGATAGACTTGACCCAGCCATCTACTGTGTCTTTTGTTTGGAGACTACGTTCAGCATCTTTGAAGGACGGATCTCCGATGAGACCTGTAGCACCGCCAACGAGCGCATAAGGTTTGTGACCTGCTAGCTGCAAGCGACGACTTGTCAAGATTGCGACAAGATGGCCTAGGTGAAGGCTGTCAGCAGTTGGATCGTAGCCAGTATAATAAGAAACTTGACCTTCTTCTAGGGCTTTACGCAAAGCTTCTTCATCAGTCGTTTGAAAAATCAAACCACGCTCTTTTAGCTCATCAAAAATGTGCATGTGTCTTTTCTCCTTTTTAAAATTATTGTTTCTAACTATTGTATCACAAACTTGGGCAATAGCCTAGCAGAATAGGGAAGAAAGTGGCTATTTTATTGAAAGTTTACCTTTTATGGTATAATAGATAGAGTGAGGAAATCCATGCAAAATCAATTAAATGAATTAAAACGAAAAATGCTGGAATTTTTCCAGCTAGTAAAATCAAAAATAAATCATAAAAAATCAGAGAAAGTCTCAGAAGAGAAGAAGTCGGATGGGACAGGTGGGAGAATTCTGTCTATTCTAGGGAGCATTTTAGTTGCTATCAAGGGAATTTTGAATACTCTCTTTATTCTAGGCTTTATCGGTGGGCTTTTTGGTGCTGGTGTAGCGCTTGGTTATGGAGTTGCCTTGTTCGATAAGGCTAAGGTTCCGCCAGCGGAGGACTTGGTCAAGCAGGTTAAAAATATTTCTTCCATCTCAGAAATTGTTTACGCAGATGGGAGTGTCATTGCTTCTATCGAGAGTGACCTACTGCGAACTTCTGTTTCATCTGAGGAAATATCAGACAATCTTAAAAAGGCTATCGTTGCTACTGAGGACGAACATTTTCTTGAACATAATGGGGTTGTGCCCAAAGCTGTGATTCGGGCGACTTTGGGAACCTTTGCAGGTTTGGGCTCATCTAGCGGGGGCTCGACCTTGACCCAACAGTTAATCAAACAACAAGTGGTTGGAGATGCTCCGACTTTGGCTCGTAAGGCTACAGAAATTGTTGATGCCCTTGCCTTGGAACGCAGTATGAGTAAGGATGAAATCTTGACCACCTATCTCAATGTTGCTCCCTTTGGTCGAAATCATAAAGGACAGAATATTGCAGGTGCCCAGCAAGCTGCTGAAGGAATTTTCGGTATCGATGCCAACAAGCTGAGTATTCCCCAAGCGGCCTTCCTAGCAGGTTTGCCACAGAGTCCGATTACTTATTCTCCTTATGAAAATACTGGAGAGTTAAAGAGTGATGAAGACTTAGAGCTTGGTTTGAAGCGGGCCAAGGATGTTCTCTACAACATGTACCGTACGGGATCCTTAACTAAAGAAGAATACAATCAATATAAGGATTACAATCTTAAACAAGATTTTTTGCCATCAGGTTCTGTTAATGTTATTTCAAGAGATTATCTCTATTATACTGCTATGGCTGAAGCGATAGACCGGACGTACGATTATTTGGTCCAACAAGATAATGTTCCCAGTCAAGAGCTGAAAAATGAAGCTATTCAGAAGGCGTATCGTAAACGAGCTGAGCAAGAATTAAGTACAGGTGGTTATAAGATTACGACTACTATTAATAAAAAAGTTCATACTGCCATGCAGAATGCAGTAGCTAGATACGGGTCTCTATTAGATGACGGAACAGGTCGTGTAGAAGTAGGGAATGTCCTGATGGACAACCAAACAGGTGCTATTCTAGGCTTTGTAGGTGGTCGCGATTATCAAGACAATCAAAATAACCATGCATTTGATACCAAACGTTCGCCAGCCTCTACTACCAAGCCTTTGCTGGCCTACGGTATTGCTATTGATCAGGGTTTGATGGGTAGTGAGACGATTTTATCTAACTATCCCACAAACTTTGCCAATGGCAACCCGATTATGTATGCTAATAGCAAGGGGACAGGAATGATGACTTTGGGAGAAGCCTTGAACTATTCGTGGAATATCCCTGCTTACTGGACCTATCGTATGCTCCGTGAAAAGGGTGTTGATGTCAAGGGTTATATGGAAAAGATGGGCTACGAGATTCCTGAGTACGGTATTGAGAGCCTGCCAATGGGTGGTGGTATTGAAGTCACAGTGGCCCAGCATACCAATGGCTATCAGACATTGGCTAATAACGGAGTTTATCATCAGAAGCATGTGATTTCAAAAATTGAATCTTCTGATGGTAAAATCATTTATGAATTTCAAGATAAACCTGTTCAGGTTTATTCTAAAGCGACAGCGACGATTATGCAGGGATTGTTACGAGAAGTTCTGTCCTCTCGTGTAACAACAACCTTTAAACCGAATTTAGCTTCTTTAAATTCGACATTAGCTAGTGCAGATTGGATTGGGAAGACTGGTACAACCAACCAAGACGAGAATATGTGGCTCATGCTTTCTACTCCTAAATTAACTTTAGGTGGTTGGATTGGGCATGATGATAATCATTCATTATCTCGTAGAGCAGGATATTCAAATAACTCTAATTATATGGCTCATCTGGTTAATGCCATCCAAGAGTCTGAACCTGGAATTTGGGGGAACGAGCGATTCTCTTTAGATCCTAGTGTAGTAAAATCAGAAGTCCTGAAATCAACAGGCCAGAAACCAGGTAAAGTTTCTGTTGAAGGGAAAGAGGTAGAGGTCACAGGTTCGACTGTTACCAGCTATTGGGCTAATAAGGCAGGAGCGCCAGCGACCAGTTATCGCTTTGCTATTGGTGGAAGTGATGCGGATTATCAGAATGCTTGGTCTAGCATTGTGGGGAGTCTACCAACTCCATCAAGCTCCAGCAGTTCAAGTAGTAGTTCTAACAACAGTGGCAATTCAAGCGCTACTAGACCTTCTTCTTCAAGGACGAGACGATAAGTTCTTTAAACTTTTCTAAATGAAGTGGCTAATCAATGGATTGCCACTTTTTTCTTTTGTCCTTTCGTGTTACAATAAAGGTATGAATCAGTATCAGAAAAAGATTGTTAAAGGAACCATTTATTCGCTTCTATCCGGCTTAATCTGGGGCATCTGTGGAATTTTAGGAGAGTATTTCTTTACTCATTATCAGGTGTCTTCCGACTGGATTACCTCTATGCGTTTGACACTGGCAGGGAGTCTTGTACTCATTTGGTCTGCAATGCAATTAAAATCGCAAGTGTTAGATATCTGGCGAGATAAGAAAAATTATCTACCCTTTTTAGCTTATGCTATTTTGGGGATTTTTTCAGTTCAGTATTTTTTCTATCTCTGTGTAGAATACTCAAATGCAGCGACAGCAACTATTTTACAGTTTATCAGTCCAGTCTTTATCCTCTTTTACAATCGCTTGGTTTATCAAAAACGAGCGTCAAAAAGCGCTATTTTCTATGTTTTGATTGCCATGTTGGGTGTTTACTTGATGGCAACAAAGGGTGATCTTTCTCAGTTATCCATGACTCCACTAGCCCTTATAACAGGTCTGCTGAGTGCCATGGGTGTTATGTTTAACGTTATCCTACCTCAGCCTTTTGCTAAGCGCTATGGTTTTGTTCCCACGGTTGGGTGGGGGATGATTTTGGCAGGTTTATTTAGCAATGTTCTCTCGCCTGTTTATCAGCTTTCCTTTACTCCTGATATTTGGAGTATCTTGATTTGTCTTATCATCGCTTTCTTTGGGACGGCTTTTGCTTTTTTTATTTCCATGAAGGCTGTGTCCTTGGTTTCACCTTTGGTGGTTTCCGTTATCAGTGCCAGTGAACCTCTCTCTTCTGCCTTGCTGAGTGTTTTATTTTTAGGTCTGGTAGTGGATTGGTCCCTTCTTCTAGCTATGACCCTGATTATTTTACCCATGATTTTCCTATCGGTAGAAGAAGCGAAAGAAAGTAAATAAAAAGTCTTTTCTTAATTTTAAAAGTGTGCTATACTAGAATAGTCAATAAAACACGGGGAGATAGTTGTGAAGAGTGTTTTTAGGTTGTATCGGTAGGAGCTTGCTTTTACCGACAGCACGTTTTATCTCACATCCCTAAAAATCATACCTAAAAACAAACAAAAAGGCTTCAAATTTGAGGCCTTTTTTGGTAGAATAGGTATCATTAAAATGAACTAGGAGGCGCCTATGACTGCCACAAAAATGAATGCTCAAGAAATTATCCAATTTATCGCCAATGCTGAAAAGAAAACCAGTGTTAAAGTAACCTTCGAGGGACAACTTACAACTGCTGTACCTAGCTCTGTTGTCAAACTAGGGAATGTCTTATTCGGAGACTGGAAGGATGTGGCTCCGCTTCTAGATGGTTTGGTAGAAAATCAAGACTATGTTGTTGAGCAAGATGCTCGTAATTCTGCAGTTCCTTTGCTAGATAAACGTGCTATCAATGCTCGTATCGAGCCAGGCGCTATTATTCGTGATCAAGTTGAAATTGGTGACAATGCTGTTATCATGATGGGAGCGGTCATCAATATCGGTGCTGAAATTGGTGCAGGAACTATGATTGACATGGGGGCTATCCTTGGTGGACGTGCCATCGTTGGGAAAAACAGTCACGTTGGTGCAGGTGCCGTTTTGGCAGGTGTGATTGAGCCAGCTAGCGCAGAACCAGTCCGTGTTGGGGACAATGTTCTAATTGGTGCCAATGCAGTGGTTATCGAAGGGGTGCAAATTGGTAGTGGTTCAGTTGTCGCTGCAGGAGCTATCGTTACCCAAGATGTCCCAGAAAATGTAGTGGTAGCAGGCGTTCCGGCTCGTATCATCAAAGAAATTGATGCCCAAACCCAACAAAAAACAGCGCTAGAGGATGCGCTTCGTACCTTATAATTGTAAAAGTAATAAAGAGGCGGAACCCTTCTTCCAGCCTCTTTCTGCTATATCGGAGGATAGATAGATGTTAGATTTGATTCAGACTAGACGAGATTTGCACCAGATTCCAGAGATTGGCTTGGAGGAGTTCAAGACTCATGCTTATTTGCTGGATGTGATTGAGAAATTGACTGCGGGCAAGGAGTTTGTTCAAGTTCGTACTTGGCGGACAGGTATTTTGGTCTATTTGCAGGGAAGTCAGCCAGAGCGTACCATTGGTTGGCGGACAGATATTGATGGCCTGCCTATCGTCGAACAAACAGGACTTTCTTTCGCTTCTCAGCACCAAGGTCGTATGCATGCTTGTGGCCATGATTTTCATATGAGTATTGCCTTGGGTTGTCTCGAGCGCGCCCTTGAGCAGCAACCGAAGAATAATTTGCTCTTCCTATTTCAGCCCGCTGAAGAAAATGAAGCTGGTGGCATGCTCATGTATGAAGATGGCGCTTTTGGAGATTGGCTACCAGATCAATTTTATGGCCTTCATGTTAGGCCAGATTTGAAGGTTGGACAGATTGCGACCAATACTCATACACTCTTTGCAGGAACTTGCGAGGTGAAGATTCGTTTCAAAGGCAAAGGAGGACACGCAGCCTTTCCGCATGAAGCTAATGATGCTTTGGTGGCGGCTAGTTACTTTGTGACCCAGGTGCAGTCAGTTGTCAGCCGCAATGTCAACCCAATCGAGGGAGCGGTGGTGACCTTTGGTGTTTTTCAGGCTGGAACAACCAACAATGTCATCACAGACACAGCCTTTTTGCATGGAACTATTCGGGCCTTGACACAGGATATGAGTCTCTTAGTTCAAAAGAGGGTCAGAACAGTTGCAGAAGGGGTTGCAGCTGCCTTTGATATGGAAGTCGAAGTGGAACTCAAGCAAGGTGGTTACCTGCCTGTTGAGAACAATCCAGCCTTGGCGCGTGAACTGATGGACTTCTTTGAAGAAAAAGACGGAATCGAGTTGATTGATATCGAACCTGCTATGACAGGCGAGGACTTTGGTTATCTCCTTTCAAAGGTTGATGGGGTTATGTTTTGGCTGGGTATCGATAGTCCCTACGCCCTTCATCACCCTCAGATGAGTCCTAAGGAAGAAGCCTTAGCTATTGGGGTTGATGCAGTCTCTAGTTTCCTGAAAAAGAAGGCAACAGAGTAGAGGGGTTGTCTATGAAATCGGAATTACGTAAGCAAGTCTTGCATGAAATGAAGGCTATATCTCAAGAGCAAAAGCCGGCTATCGACCAAGCTTTAACCGAGCGACTTTTACACCATCCCTTTTACCAAGAAGCGAAAGTCATCGCAACCTATCTCTCTTTTCCGCACGAATTTCAAACGCAGGAACTGATTGAGCAGGTGCTGAAGGACGGCAAGAAGGTTCTGATACCTAAAACCTATCCCAAGGGGCGCATGGAGTTTGTGGTCTATAATCCGCAGCAATTAGTAAAAACTTCCTTTGGCTTACTGGAGCCACAGGGAGAGTTGGAAGTAGTGGAGGCTTCTCAGATTGATTTGATTCATGTTCCTGGCTTGGCTTTTACAACGGAAGGATGTCGGATTGGATACGGCGGAGGTTATTATGATCGCTATCTGGAACATTTTACTGGCCATACTTTGAGTACGATTTATCCTTGTCAAGTTCAGGACTTTATCACTGAAAACCATGATATTCCTGTTCAGGAGGTATTAATTGATGAAGGAAATCTTTGATAGGCGTTATCCTGTGACGAGTTTCTTCCTCTTAGTGACGGCCTTGGTGTTTCTACTAATGCTGGTGACTGCAGGCGGAAACTTTGATAGGGCGGATACCTTATTTCGATTTGGAGCCATGTATGGCCCTGCCATTCGTCTCTTTCCCGAGCAAGTTTGGCGTCTCTTCTCTGCCATCTTTGTCCATATTGGTTGGGAGCATTTCATTGTCAATATGCTTTCGCTTTATTATCTTGGTAGGCAAGTAGAGGAAATTTTTGGATCCAAGAAGTTTTTCTTTCTCTATCTCTTATCAGGAATGATGGGCAATCTCTTTGTTTTTGTATTTAGTCCCAAATCCTTAGCCGTAGGAGCCTCTACTTCTCTCTATGGACTATTTGCTGCAATTATCGTTCTTCGCTATGCAACTCGCAATCCTTATATCCAGCAGTTGGGCCAATCCTATCTGACACTTTTTGTGGTTAATATTATTGGAAGTGTTCTGATTCCAGGAATAAGCCTAGCAGGTCATATCGGTGGTGCAGTTGGTGGAGCATTTCTAGCAGTTATCTTTCCAGTTCGAGGAGAAAGACTGATCTATAGTGTCAGTCAGAGGTTAGGAGCGGTAGTGTTGTTTGTAATACTTGCAGTGTTGCTTTTCTACAAGGGAATGAGCTATGTGTAGGGAATGAATAGTTAAATGCGCATGGATTCAGTTGCCAATAAGTCATCTACAAAGATGACTTTTTTGTTGCAAAATTGGAAGGAGCTAGTTTCTTGTATCTTATGATTTGATGAATTTGTCTGATCTTTAATAGACTAAAAAATGCTATAATAGTCAATAATAAAAGAATGGACGAGGTAGTCGAATGGAAAATTGTGTTTACATCATTTCAGGCCCTCCTGGTGTTGGGAAAAGCACAGTCAGTAAGGAGTTGGCCTATTCTTTTAAGAAAAGTGCAGTAATTGAAGGCGACATGATTTATTTAATGATTAAAGGAGGACTCGTGGCTCCTTGGGAAGATGATGGTTATTACATGGATTTATTTTGGGATAATATCATCAGTCTGATCAATAATTTCATCGACCGAGGCATTACCGTTGTGATAGAATATGTCATTTTTGAAGAGCAACTAAAGAAAATTGCAACCTTCTTAAAAGAAAAACAAATCAGTTTAAAATACTGTGTCCTGCTGGCTGAAGAAGAAACCTTGAAAAAACGAGATTCCTTAAGGAAAGAAATTGAGAGAACAGGCGATTTATCAATCCAGTCAAGAAATGAGTTCCTAGCTAAAAATATCAAAAAAAATCACTTGCTGTTTACAGATCAGTTAGATGCTAGAGAAACGGCTCGGATCATCAAAACGTCAATCAGATTTGTGTTTGAAATTCTGTAGTCAGTGACAAATTACCAAGATTGCGATGGGAGATTGACAGAGATACCTCAGCAATTTTAAATCGCATGCAATTTTAAAGTAAAAGCATCTCTAGAGAACAAATTTTAGAGATGCTTTTTTACATATGCAAGATGGATTATTCTCCCTCAGCCAATTCTTTTCCCAGTTGGATGAGGTAATTTTTCAAATCATCTTTGACTTGTGGGTGCTTGAGGGCGTAGTCAATAGATGTTTTCATAAAGCCGAACTTATCCCCAACGTCGTAACGAGCTCCTGTAAATTCACGGGCGAAAACACGTTGTGTTTTATTAAGCGTATCAATAGCGTCGGTAAGTTGGATCTCATTTCCAGCACCAGGAGTTTGATTTTCTAAGATATCAAAAATCTCAGGTGTGAGAAGATAGCGACCGATAATTGCCAAATCACTTGGAGCATCTTCTGGAGCTGGTTTTTCAACGAAAGTTTCGACGCTATAGCGACCATTGATTCCTTCTCCTTGAGGCGCTATAACCCCATATGATGAAACGTCTTCGTGTGGTACGGGCATGACAGCAATGGTTGATGCGTGTGTCTTTTCGTAATCATTCATCAATTGTTTTGTCAAAGGAACGGCATTCTCGTCTGTGATGTCCATAAGGTCATCACCCAGCATGACAACAAAAGGTTCATTGCCTACAAAAGCTTTAGCTTGTAAGACAGCATCTCCCAGACCACGAGGATGGCTTTGACGGATAAAGTGAAGGCGCATACCAGTTGCTTCATCCACCAATTTTAACAAATCCGTTTTGCCTTTTTCCTTAAGATTGTATTCAAGCTCAAAGTTTGAGTCAAAGTGGTCCTCAATAGAACGTTTTGATTTACCAGTGACAACCAGAATATCTTCAATACCTGATTTAAGAGCCTCTTCCACGATAAACTGGATAGTTGGTTTGTCTACAATTGGCAACATTTCTTTGGCAAGGGCCTTGGTGGCTGGTAAAAATCGAGTCCCTAGTCCAGCGGCAGGAATGACTGCCTTTCTAACTGTTGATGTCATAAGAATCCTTTCTTTAGAGAGTTAAGACCACTCATTTTCTGCTTTAAATTCATTGTTCATGATGTCATAAATGGCATCTTTGATATTGGTTCCGTTGTAAATAACTTGGTAAATGGCCTGTGTAATCGGCATATAGACTCCAAGTTCTTGCGCTAGTTCATAGGCTGCTCGAGTCGTTGAAATTCCTTCAATTACCATGCCCATATTAGCTTCTATATCAGCTAGGGATTCTCCACGACCAAGGGCATCTCCAGCTCTCCAGTTACGAGAGTGGATGGAGGTTCCTGTTACGATCAAATCTCCCACACCAGATAAGCCGCTATAGGTCAATGGATTAGCCCCGAGTGCTACCCCTAAGCGAGTAATTTCTGCCAAACCTCGAGCGATGATGGCTGCCTTAGCATTGTCACCAAATCCCAGACCATGCAAGGCTCCAGCACCGACAGCAATAATGTTTTTAAGAGCACCAGCAGTTTCGACCCCGATAACATCCGTATTGGTATAAAGTCGGAAGTAGTGATTACTAAAGAGTTCCTGAACGTATTGAGCTGTTTGTAAATTCTTAGAAGCAGCAGTGATTAAAGTCAGGTCACGAACAATGGTTTCTTCCGCATGACTAGGTCCTGAAACAACGACGATATCACTGCGGAGATGTTCAGGAATTTCTTCTTCAAGGATGGTTGATAATCGTTTATGACTATCAGGCTCTAATCCCTTTGAAGCGTGCATGATGATAGCCTTATGATCCAAGGTTTGTGCAACTTGCTGGGCAACAAGTCGTGTCACTTTTGTTGGGACAACAAACAAAATCGCATCTACATCTTTCAGTGTTTCTGCTAAGTCAGTGTAGGCATTGATTTTGTCATCTAGAACGACATCTTTAAAGTAGTGCTTGTTAGTATGATAGGTATTAATTTCATTGATTTGCTCAGGCAGATTTCCCCAAATACGTACCTCGTGCCCATTGTCATTTAAGACTTGTGAAAGGGCAGTTCCCCAAGAACCAGGCCCCAAGACGGCGACGGTTTGTTTTTCCATGATTTCCTCCTTAATAGAGTCCTTTCCATTATTCTATCATATTCTAGAGGATTTTGCACTTTCATTGCTGGGGAGTGGTGGTTTTGTTGCTTGAAAAATATATAAAAACCGAGACGAAGTATTAAAGTCTTAGTCTCGGTTTTGATATTCCTTAAAGAATAGCTAGGTTATTTCAATTGATCTGTAATGTCTTTTGATAGCAACATTCCTAGATGATAAGTTTTATTGATGTAAGCAATGACATCATTGATATTTTCAGTCGTGTGAATTTTCTCTTTGATGTCAGCCCTAAATGTTTCATCCTTTAAAAGTTGTTCTTGGTAGAGCTTTTGCAATCTTTCCTTCTCGTATTTATTGAGCAGAAAAAGGAACACCAAGCTAATTACAACGAGGATATAAGCATATTGGCTCATAGGAAATCTCCCTGTATGATAAAGAAATAGTAGTGAATAAATTGATTCAGTGGGCCTAAAATAGCAGAATCAGTCAGCAAAACTTGATAAGATTTTTGATAGGCTTCTAAAACCAAGCTCGTATAGGATTGAACGTCAGTTACTTAGACTGCTTTACAATCAAGTAATTAAAAGATTACGACATGAGCCTAACCGAATCAATATTATTTGGATTGGTGAATTAGTGAAGCGTTTAGGTAAGTATCTCTGGTTACGACGTAAAGAAACATACATCGATAATATTTATGTTTCTTTACTAGTGAAGCAGTTAGCTAGTCCGCATATAAGCGGCTAGCGTCTAACAATTAGGAACTTTAGTTCCAATTGTTAGTACTGAATCACATCTTCTCTGGCGCTTCTACTCCAAGCAAGCGAAGTGCTTCTTTGAGAACGACTGCTGTTGCGTAGCTGAGGGCTAGACGGCTGTCGCGTTCTGGGCTTTCATCCAAGATACGCGTATGTGCATAGTATTTGTTAAAGGCTTGAGCTAGGCTAATTACAAATTTAGCAATGATAGAAGGTTCAAAGTTATCTGCTGCACGGTTGATAATACGTGGGAAGTCTTGGATGAGTTTGATGATTTCCCAGCTTTCAGCATCATTCAAGCTATAGTTGCCGTCTGTTTCTGGTTTGAAATCTGCTTTGCGTAAGATCGATTGGATACGAGCGTAGGCATATTGAACATAAGGACCTGTTTCGCCTTCAAAGGATACCATAGCTTCAAGGTCGAAGTCGTACCCATTTGTACGGTCGGTCTTGAGGTCATAGAATTTAATAGCTCCGACCCCAACAGCATGTGCTACCTGATCTTTATTTTCCAATTCAGGATTTTTAGCCTCGATTTGGGCTTTGGCACGACTAACAGCCTCTGCAACAGTAGGCTCTAGCAAGATAACATTCCCTTTACGAGTAGAGAGTTTTTTCCCTTCTTTTGTAACCAATCCAAAAGGAACGTGGGTAATGTTGTCACTCCAGTCGTAGCCCATTTCTTGCAAGACAGCTTTGAGCTGTTTAAAGTGGGCAGATTGCTCTTGACCAACGACGTAGATCGATTTGGCAAATTGGTATTCATTTTTACGGTAAAGGGCTGCAGCCAAGTCACGTGTGATATAGAGAGTTGCACCATCAGATTTCTTGATGAGGGCTGGATGCTCAATTCCATATTTCTCAAGATTGACAACTTGGGCACCTTCTGATTCTACAAGAAGGCCTTTTTCAGAAAGAATGTCTACAACTGCATCCATTTTATCGTTGTAGAAGGCTTCTCCGTTGTAACTGTCAAATTCGACTTGCAATTCATTGTAAAGGCGGTTAAATTCCACCAAACTTTCATCACGGAACCATTGCCAAAGAGCGAGAGCTTCCTCATCTCCATTTTCCAGTTTACGGAACCATTCGCGTGCTTCTTCATCCAAGCTAGGGTCGTTTTCAGCTTCAGCATTGATACGGACATAGAGTTTAAGAAGTTCATCGATTGGATGAGCTTTTACAGCTTCTTCGTTGCCCCATTTTTTGTAGGCAACAATCAACATCCCAAACTGTTTACCCCAGTCTCCCAAATGGTTGACCTTGACCGTTTGATAACCGATTTTTTGGAAAATATGTGACAAGCTATCTCCGATAACAGTTGAGCGCAGGTGACCAATAGAAAATGGTTTAGCGATATTGGGACTAGACATATCGATAACAACATTTTCTTGTTTACCAATATGTTGGTCAGCATAGTGTTCTTTTTCAGTGATAACAGCTTGCAATACTTGAGCAGAAATGGCAGATTTATCAAGGAAAAAGTTAACGTAAGGCCCCGTTGCAACAACCTTTTCAAAGGCTTGGCTGTTAATCTTTTCAGCCAGTTCAGCAGCAATCATTTGAGGTGCCTTACGTTCGACTTTTGCAAGAGAAAAAGCAGGGAAAGCAATGTCTCCCATTTCTGAGTTTTTAGGGGTTTCCAGTAAATTTAAAATAGCCTCTTGGTCCAGGCTATCAATGACGCTAGCCAACTCGCTAGCAATCAATTCTTTTGTATTCATTAAGAGCTCCTTTTTGGACTTTTCTACTATTTTATCACAATTTTAAAGAAAGAAGAAAAAATTTTTGAAATCTCCTGTTTTTTTGGTATAATATAGTTATAAAATTAGTTATAAATATTCATATAAGAGGATTTTATGAGAAAAAGAGATCGTCATCAGTTAATAAAAAAAATGATTACTGAGGAGAAATTAAGTACACAAAAAGAAATTCAAGATCGGTTAGAGGCGCACAATGTTTTTGTGACGCAGACAACCCTGTCTCGTGATTTGCGCGAAATCGGCTTGACCAAGGTCAAGAAAAATGATATGGTGTATTATGTACTAGCAAATGAGACAGAAAAGATTGATTTGGTGGAATTTTTGTCTCATCATTTAGAAGGTGTTGCAAGAGCAGAGTTTACCTTGGTACTTCATACCAAATTGGGAGAAGCTTCTGTTTTGGCAAATATTGTAGATGCAAACAAGGATGAATGGATTTTAGGAACAGTTGCTGGTGCCAATACCTTATTGGTCATTTGTCGAGACCAGCACGTTGCCAAACTCATGGAAGATCGTTTGCTAGATTTGATGAAAGATAAGTAAGGTCTTGAGAGTTGCTCTCAAGACTTATTTTTGACAAGGAGAGACGGAAAATGGCGACAGAAAAGCTATCACCCGGCATGCAACAGTATGTGGATATTAAAAAGCAATATCCAGATGCGTTTTTGCTCTTTCGTATGGGTGATTTTTATGAATTATTTTATGAGGATGCGGTCAATGCTGCGCAGATTCTGGAAATTTCCTTAACGAGTCGCAACAAGAATGCCGACAATCCGATTCCTATGGCGGGTGTTCCCTATCATTCTGCCCAACAGTACATTGATGTCTTGATTGAGCGGGGCTATAAGGTAGCCATTGCTGAACAGATGGAAGATCCTAAACAAGCAGTTGGGGTTGTGAAACGAGAGGTTGTTCAGGTCATTACGCCAGGGACAGTGGTCGATAGCAGTAAGCCGGATAGTCAGAACAACTTCTTGGTTGCCATAGACCGTGCTGGCAATCAATTTGGCCTAGCTTATATGGACCTGGTGACGGGTGACTTTTATGTGACAGGTCTTTTGGATTTTACGCTGGTTTGTGGGGAAATCCGCAATCTCAAGGCTCGAGAAGTGGTGCTGGGTTATGACTTGTCTGAGGAAGAAGAACAAATCCTTAGTCGTCAGATGAATCTGGTACTTTCCTATGAAAAAGAAGGCTTTGAAGACCTTCATTTACTGGATTCACGATTGGCAGCTGTGGAACAAGCGGCATCTAGTAAGTTGCTCCAGTATGTCCATCGAACTCAGATGAGGGAATTGAACCACCTCAAGCCTGTTATCCGCTATGAGATCAAGGATTTCTTGCAGATGGATTATGCGACCAAGGCTAGTCTGGATTTGGTTGAGAATGCTCGGTCAGGCAAGAAGCAAGGCAGTCTTTTCTGGCTTTTGGATGAAACCAAAACAGCTATGGGTATGCGGCTGTTACGTTCTTGGATCCATCGTCCTTTGATTGATAAGGAACGAATCGTCCAACGTCAAGAGGTGGTGCAGGTCTTTCTCGACCATTTCTTTGAGCGCAGTGATTTGACAGACAGCCTCAAGGGTGTCTATGATATCGAACGCTTGGCTAGTCGTGTTTCTTTTGGAAAAACCAATCCCAAGGATCTCTTGCAGTTGGCGACCACCTTATCTAGTGTGCCACGGATTCGTGCGATTTTAGAAGGAATGGAGCAACCTGCTCTAGCTTATCTCATCGAACAACTGGATGGAATCCCTGAGTTGGAGAGTTTGATTAGTGCGGCGATTGCTCCTGAAGCTCCCCATGTGATTACAGAAGGTGGCATTATCCGGACTGGATTTGATGAGACTTTAGACAAGTACCGTCGTGTGCTCAGAGAAGGGACTGGTTGGATTGCTGAGATTGAGGCCAAGGAGCGAGAAAACTCTGGTATTAGTACGCTCAAGATTGACTACAATAAAAAGGATGGCTACTATTTCCATGTGACCAATTCGCAACTAGGAAATGTGCCTGCTCACTTTTTCCGCAAGGCAACGCTGAAAAACTCAGAACGTTTTGGAACCGAAGAATTAGCCCGTATCGAGGGAGATATGCTGGAGGCGCGTGAGAAGTCAGCTAACCTAGAGTACGAAATTTTTATGCGTATTCGTGAAGAGGTCAGCAAGTACATCCAGCGTTTGCAGGCTCTAGCTCAAGGAATTGCGACAGTTGATGTCTTACAGAGTCTGGCGGTTGTGGCTGAAACCCAACATTTGATTCGACCTGAATTCGGAGATGATTCGCGAATTGATATCCAGCAAGGGCGCCATGCTGTCGTTGAAAAGGTTATGGGGGCTCAGACCTATATTCCCAATACGATTCAGATGGCAGAAGATACCAGTATTCAACTGATTACAGGGCCAAACATGAGCGGGAAATCTACCTACATGCGTCAGTTAGCCATGACGGCGGTTATGGCCCAGATGGGTTCTTATGTGCCAGCAGAAAGCGCCCATTTACCGATTTTTGATGCGATTTTTACCCGTATCGGAGCAGCCGATGACTTGGTTTCAGGTCAATCAACCTTCATGGTGGAGATGATGGAGGCCAACAATGCCATTTCGCATGCAACAAAGAATTCCTTGATTCTCTTTGATGAGTTAGGTCGTGGAACTGCAACTTATGATGGTATGGCTCTTGCTCAGTCTATCATCGAATACATTCATGAGCATATCGGAGCCAAGACCCTCTTTGCGACCCACTACCATGAGTTGACTAGTCTAGAGTCCAGCCTGGAACACTTGATCAATGTTCACGTGGCAACCTTGGAGCAGGATGGGCAGGTCACCTTCCTTCACAAGATTGAACCAGGGCCAGCCGATAAATCCTATGGTATCCATGTTGCCAAGATTGCTGGCTTGCCAGCAGACCTTTTAGCAAGGGCGGATAAGATTTTGACTCAGTTAGAGAGTCAGGGTACAGAAAGTCCTGCTCCAATGAGGCAAACAAGTGCTGTCACTGAACAGATTTCACTCTTTGACGCGCCAGCAGACCATCCTATCCTAGCAGAATTAGCTAAACTGGATGTTTACAATATGACACCTATGCAGGCTATGAATGTCTTGGTCGAGTTAAAACAAAAATTATAAAGAATGAATTACTTGTCATTCTAGCTATATCAAGGGGACTTCTTTGACAATCCCTCACTTTTTTGCTAGAATAACATCACACAAACAGAATGAGAAGGAGCTGACACATTGTCGCTCCCTTTTGTCTATTTTTTAAGGAGAAAGTATGCTAATTCAGAAAATAAAAACCTACAAGTGGCAGGCCTTAGCTTCGCTTCTGATGACAGGCTTGATGGTTGCTAGTTCACTTCTGCAACCGCGTTATCTGCAGGAAGTGTTAGACGCCCTCCTTGCTGGGAAATATGAAGCTATTTATAGTATCGGGGCTTGGTTGATTGGTGTGGCCTTGGTCGGTTTGGTTGCTGGTGGGCTTAATGTTATCCTTGCAGCCTATATTGCCCAAGGAGTTTCATCCGACCTTCGAGAGGATGCCTTCCGTAAAATCCAAACCTTTTCTTATGCCAATATTGAACAATTTAATGCGGGAAATCTAGTTGTTCGCATGACAAATGATATCAACCAGATTCAGAACGTGGTCATGATGACCTTCCAAATTCTTTTCAGGCTCCCCCTCTTGTTCATCGGTTCGTTTATCTTGGCTGTTCAAACCTTACCTTCTCTGTGGTGGGTGATTGTTCTCATGGTAGTCTTGATTTTTGGTTTGACTGCTGTCATGATGGGGATGATGGGGCCTCGTTTTGCCAAGTTTCAAACCCTTCTTGAACGCATCAATGCCATTGCCAAGGAAAATTTGCGTGGCGTTCGTGTGGTCAAGTCCTTTGTCCAAGAAAAAGAGCAGTTTGCTAAGTTTACGGAGGTTTCAGACGAGCTACTCGGTCAAAATCTTTACATTGGTTATGCCTTTTCAGTAGTGGAACCTTTCATGATGTTGGTCGGTTATGGGGCGGTATTCCTCTCTATTTGGCTGGTTGCGGGGATGGTTCAGTCGGATCCGTCAGTTGTTGGTTCCATTGCTTCCTTTGTCAATTACCTAAGCCAGATTATCTTTACCATTGTTATGGTTGGATTTTTGGGAAATTCTGTCAGTCGTGCCATGATTTCTCTGCGTCGTATTCGAGAAATTCTTGATGCAGAGCCAGCCATGACCTTCAAGGATGTGCCAGATGAAGAGTTGGTCGGAAGTCTTAGCTTTGAAAATGTGACCTTTACCTATCCAATGGACAAGGAACCGATGCTGAAAGATGTGAGCTTTACTATTGAACCTGGTCAGATGGTTGGTGTCGTTGGAGCGACTGGTGCAGGAAAATCAACCTTGGCTCAATTGATTCCACGTCTCTTTGACCCACAGGAAGGGGCCATCAAAATCGGAGGCAAGGATATTCGAGAAGTGAGTGAAGGAACCCTGCGTAAAACTGTTTCTATCGTTCTTCAACGTGCCATTCTCTTCAGTGGAACGATTGCAGATAACTTGAGACAGGGTAAGGGAGATGCTACTCTATTTGAAATGGAACGCGCAGCTAATATTGCCCAGGCTAGTGAATTCATTCATCGTATGGAGAAAACCTTTGAAAGTCCAGTTGAGGAAAGGGGAACCAACTTCTCAGGTGGGCAAAAGCAAAGGATGTCGATTGCGCGTGGAATTGTCAGCAATCCACGTATTCTGATTTTTGACGATTCGACCTCGGCCTTGGATGCTAAGTCAGAGCGCCTGGTGCAAGAAGCCTTGAATAAGGACTTGAAGGGAACAACAACCATTATCATCGCGCAAAAGATTAGCTCGGTTGTCCATGCAGATAAAATTTTGGTTCTAGATCAAGGACGATTGATTGGTCAAGGTACGCATGCAGACTTGGTTGCCAACAATGCCGTTTACCGTGAAATCTACGAAACACAGAAGGGAAAGGAGGAGTAAAATGAAGACAGTTCAATTTTTTTGGAATTATTTCAAAGTCTATAAGCTATCATTTGTAGTTGTCATCTTGATGATTGTTCTGGCGACTCTTGCCCAAGCCCTCTTTCCGGTCTTTTCTGGACAAGCAGTGACGCAGTTAGCCAACTTAGTTCAAGCTTATCAAGATGGCAATCCAGAACTTGTTTGGCAGAGTCTATCAGGAATCATGGTCAATCTTGGTCTGCTGGTTTTGGTTCTATTTATCTCCAGTGTCATATACATGTGCCTTATGACGCGCGTGATTGCAGAATCGACCAACGAGATGCGCAAAGGCCTCTTTGGAAAGCTTGCGCGATTGACGGTTTCATTCTTTGACCGCCGACAAGATGGAGATATCCTGTCTCGTTTTACTAGTGATTTGGATAATATCCTCCAAGCCTTTAACGAGAGCTTGATTCAGGTCATGAGCAATATTGTTTTATACATTGGTCTGATTCTTATCATGTTTTCGAGAAATGTGACTCTGGCTCTCATCACCATTGCCAGTACACCAGTAGCCTTCTTCATGCTGATTTTCATCGTGAAAATGGCACGCAAATACACTAACCTCCAGCAAAAAGAGGTAGGGAAACTCAACGCCTATATGGATGAGAGTATCTCAGGCCAAAAAGCTGTCATTGTTCAAGGGATTCAAGAGGATATGATGGCAGGATTTCTTAAACAAAATGAGCGTGTGCGCAAGGCAACCTTTAAAGGAAGAATGTTCTCAGGAATTCTTTTCCCTGTCATGAATGGGATGAGTTTGGTTAACACAGCCATCGTCATCTTTGCGGGTTCGGCTGTACTTTTGAATGATAAGACTATTGAAACAAGTACAGCCCTAGGTTTGATTGTTATGTTTGCCCAATTTTCTCAGCAGTACTACCAGCCTATTATCCAAGTTGCAGCGAGTTGGGGAAGCCTTCAGTTGGCCTTTACTGGAGCTGAGAGGATTCAGGAAATGTTTGATGCAGAGGAAGAAATCCGACCTGAAAAGGCTCCGGCCTTCACTCAGTTACAAGAAGGTGTCGAAATCAGTCATATTGATTTTTCATACTTGCCTGATAAACCTATTTTGAAAGATGTCAGTATTTCTGCCCCTAAAGGCCAGATGACGGCGGTTGTTGGGCCGACAGGTTCAGGAAAAACCACCATTATGAACCTCATCAATCGCTTTTATGATGTTGATGCTGGTGGGATTTATTTTGATGGGAAAGATATTCGTGACTATGATTTAGATAGTCTCAGAAGTAAGGTGGGAATTGTCTTGCAAGATTCGGTCTTGTTTAGCGGAACGATTCGAGACAATATCCGTTTTGGTGTGCCAGATGCTAGTCAGGAAATGGTTGAGGCAGCAGCCAAAGCAACCCATATTCACGACTATATCGAAAGCTTACCTGATAAATACGATACCCTTATCGATGATGAGCAGAGCATCTTCTCGACAGGGCAGAAACAATTGATTTCTATCGCTCGAACACTGATGACAGATCCAGAAGTTCTCATTCTCGATGAAGCAACTTCAAACGTAGATACGGTGACAGAAAGCAAGATTCAGCATGCCATGGAGGCGGTTGTAGCAGGTAGAACCAGTTTTGTCATTGCCCATCGCTTGAAAACCATTCTCAATGCAGACCAGATTATTGTCCTTAAAGATGGAGAAGTCATTGAACGCGGTAGCCATCATGAACTCTTGAAACTAGGTGGATTCTACTCAGAACTCTATCACAATCAATTTGTCTTTGAATAAGAAAGAAGTTGTCCTATGGGGCAGCTTTTTCTTGTCCATAAAAAATATTTATCACAGTCTTAAAAAAAACATATTAGACGAAAGGCGCTTTGAGTGATATGATAGGATTATCGTTAACATTCGAAAGGAGAGGCATCATGGCTAGAACGGTTGTAGGAGTTGCTGCAAATCTATGTCCCGTAGACGCAGAAGGCAAAAACATTCATTCATCTGTATCTTGTAGATTCGCAGAGAGCATTCGTCAAGTCGGTGGTCTCCCTTTAGTCATTCCTGTTGGTGATGAGTCAGTCGTGCGCGATTATGTAGAAATGATTGATAAACTCATCTTGACAGGAGGCCAAAATGTCCATCCTCAGTTTTATGGAGAGAAAAAGACCATCGAGAGCGATGATTACAATCTGGTCCGTGATGAATTTGAATTGGCACTCTTGAAAGAAGCGCTCCGTCAGAATAAACCAATTATGGCAATCTGTCGCGGTGTTCAACTCGTCAATGTTGCCTTTGGTGGAACCCTCAATCAAGAAATCGAAGGTCACTGGCAAGGGCTCCCTTTCGGGACATCTCACTCTATTGAGACAGTAGAAGGAAGCGTGGTGGCCAAGCTGTTTGGAAAAGAAAGTCAGGTCAACTCCGTCCATCGTCAGAGTATTAAAGATTTGGCACCTAATTTCCGTGTAACTGCTATTGATCCAAGAGACCAAACTATCGAAGCGATTGAGTCTATCGATGAGCACCGCATTATCGGTTTGCAGTGGCATCCAGAGTTTCTGGTTAATGAAGAAGATGGCAATTTAGAATTATTTGAGTATTTATTGAATGAACTGTAACGACTGGAACATCTAGTCGTTCTTTCTTTTATTTTTTCAAAATTTTTGGAATGTGGGATTTTTACGCAAACGTTTGAATTCTGATAAAAATTGGAGAAATTCGACAAAAAAACTTGAAAAAAACGAAGGTAAGCGTTATGATAGAAAAGAAGAAATATTGGAGGAATAACATGTCACATATTAAATTTGATTATTCAAAAGTTTTAGACAAATTTGTTGCACCACATGAAGTGGAATACATGCAATCACAAGTAACAGCAGCAGATGAATTGATCCGTAAAGGAACTGGTGCTGGGAGCGACTTCTTGGGATGGTTGGACCTTCCTGAAAACTACGACCGCGAAGAATTTGACCGCATCTTGAAAGCTGCTGAGCAAATCAAATCAGACAGCGATGTTTTGGTTGTGATTGGTATCGGTGGATCTTACCTTGGTGCCAAAGCAGCAATCGACTTCTTGAACCATCACTTTGCTAACTTGCAAACAAAAGAAGAGCGCAAAGCTCCACAAATCCTTTACGCAGGAAACTCAATCTCATCTACTTACCTTGCTGACTTAGTAGAGTATGTTGCGGATAAAGACTTCTCAGTAAACGTGATTTCTAAATCAGGTACAACAACTGAACCAGCTATCGCTTTCCGTGTTTTCAAAGAACTCTTGGTTAAGAAATACGGACAAGAAGAAGCTAACAAACGTATCTATGCAACAACTGACCGCCAAAAAGGTGCGGTTAAGGTTGAAGCAGATGCTAACGGTTGGGAAACATTTGTTGTTCCAGATGACATCGGTGGACGCTTCTCAGTATTGACAGCCGTTGGTTTGCTTCCAATCGCAGCATCAGGAGCTGACATCAAAGCCCTTATGGAAGGTGCGAATGCAGCTCGCAAAGACTACACTTCAGACAAAATCTCTGAAAACGAAGCTTACCAATATGCAGCAGTTCGTAACATCCTTTACCGTAAAGGCTATGCAACTGAGATCTTGGTAAACTACGAGCCATCACTTCAATACTTCTCAGAGTGGTGGAAACAATTGGCTGGTGAATCAGAAGGAAAAGACCAAAAAGGTATCTACCCAACTTCAGCCAACTTCTCAACTGACTTGCACTCACTTGGTCAATTTATTCAAGAAGGAACTCGTATCATGTTTGAAACAGTTGTCCGTGTTGATAAACCTCGTAAAAACGTGATTATTCCTACTTTGGAAGAAGACCTTGATGGACTTGGTTACCTTCAAGGAAAAGACGTTGACTTTGTAAACAAAAAAGCGACTGACGGTGTTCTTCTTGCCCACACAGATGGTGATGTACCAAACATGTATGTGACCCTTCCAGAGCAAGATGCTTTCACTCTTGGTTACACAATCTACTTCTTCGAATTGGCAATTGCCCTTTCTGGTTACTTGAATGCCATCAACCCATTTGACCAACCAGGTGTTGAAGCTTACAAACGCAACATGTTTGCCCTTCTTGGAAAACCAGGATTTGAAGAATTGAGCAAAGAACTTAACGCACGTCTATAATAGAAGAAAAGAGTGGATTGCCCACTCTTTTTACTCTCTTTATTCATAGAAATTGGACTCAGCCAAGACTTGTGATATAATATAGAGAGCAAAAAGGCAGACGCCTAGAGACTTTATAGGAGAAACTATGTCAAAAGATATCCGCGTACGTTACGCACCAAGTCCAACAGGACTACTACACATCGGAAATGCCCGTACAGCATTATTCAACTACCTTTACGCCCGTCATCACGGTGGAACTTTTATCATTCGTATTGAAGATACTGACCGTAAACGACATGTCGAAGATGGTGAACGTTCACAGCTTGAAAACCTTCGTTGGTTGGGCATGAATTGGGATGAAAGTCCAGAAACACATGAAAACTACCGCCAGTCTGAACGTTTGGACTTGTATCAAAAATACATCGACCAATTGCTAGCTGAAGGAAAAGCCTACAAATCTTACGTTACAGAAGAAGAGTTGGTAGCTGAACGCGAACGCCAAGAAGCAGCTGGCGAAACACCACGCTACATCAATGAATACCTTGGTATGAGTGAAGAAGAAAAAGCAGCTTACATCGCAGCACGTGAAGCAGCAGGGCTCATCCCAACTGTTCGTTTGGCTGTCAACGAGTCAGGTATCTACAAGTGGCATGATATGGTCAAAGGTGATATCGAATTTGAAGGTGGCAATATCGGTGGTGACTGGGTTATCCAAAAGAAAGACGGTTACCCAACATACAACTTTGCCGTTGTCATCGATGACCATGATATGCAAATTTCTCACGTAATCCGTGGAGACGACCACATTGCTAATACACCAAAACAACTCATGGTTTATGAAGCACTTGGTTGGGAAGCTCCAGAGTTTGGTCACATGACCTTGATTATCAATTCTGAGACTGGGAAGAAGTTATCTAAACGTGATACTAATACACTTCAATTTATCGAAGATTACAGAAAGAAAGGTTACCTTCCAGAAGCAGTCTTCAACTTTATTGCTCTTCTTGGTTGGAACCCAGGTGGCGAAGATGAGATTTTCTCTCGTGAAGAACTCATTAAACTTTTCGATGAAAACCGCCTGAGCAAGTCTCCAGCAGCCTTTGATCAGAAGAAACTCGACTGGATGAGCAATGATTATATCAAGAATGCAGACCTAGAAACTATCTTTGAAATGGCAAAACCATTCCTAGAAGAAGCAGGTCGATTGACTGACAAGGCTGAAAAACTAGTTGAGCTCTATAAACCACAAATGAAATCAGTTGATGAAATTATTCCATTGACAGATCTCTTCTTCTCAGATTTCCCAGAATTGACAGAAGCAGAGCGCGAAGTTATGGCGGGGGAAACAGTCCCAACAGTTCTTGAAGCCTTCAAAGCAAAACTTGAAGCGATGACAGATGATGAATTTGTGACAGAGAATATCTTCCCACAAATTAAGGCAGTCCAAAAAGAAACAGGCATTAAAGGGAAAAATCTTTTCATGCCTATTCGTATTGCTGTTTCAGGTGAAATGCATGGACCAGAATTACCAGATACAATTTTCTTGCTTGGACGTGAAAAATCAATCCAGCATATCGAAAATATGTTAAAAGAAATCTCTAAGTAAGAAGGGTACAATAATGGACATCTGGGAAAAGATGTACGAAGAAGCACAGAAGCTATACGATCCACATGAAGTATCTGATTTTGTTTACGCTAACCATGTTGTGGCCTCAGTAGAAGCAGAAGATGGACAAATATTTACAGGATTCTGTATGGAGGGAACCTGTGGTGTTTTCCATCTCTGCGCAGAGCGGGCAGCACTCTTCAATATGTACCAATTCTCGGGACAAACTAAGGTTAAAAAAGTATTAGCCTTTCGAGACAAACCACCTTATGGTGGAAGTTCGGGTATGCCTTGTGGCGCTTGCAGAGAGTTTCTCTTAGAGTTGAACGCTGAAAATAAAGATGCAGAATTCATGATGGACTACAATAGAAGAAAGACTGTTAAAGTTGCAGAACTAATGCCCTATTGGTGGGGAGAAGAACGTGCTTCTAAGTTTAATGAGAAATAGAAGAGTCAGTATAATTCTGGCTCTTTTTACTATAATTTGAAAAACGAATTGAAAAATTTGTAAAAAGTTTAAAAAAGTAGTTGACAAAAAACAAAAAGGCTGTATAATAGTAAGAGTTGAAAATAACAACTCAGGTCCGTTGGTCAAGGGGTTAAGACACCGCCTTTTCACGGCGGTAACACGGGTTCGAATCCCGTACGGACTATGGTATGTTGCAGATAAAATACTGATTGAAAAAAATTAAAAAAAGTTTCAAAAAAGTGTTGACAAGCGAAAGCGACTGTGATATACTAATATAGTTGTCACTTGAGAGAAGCGAGTGACAAAGACCTTTGAAAACTGAACAAGACGAACCAATGTGCAGGGCACTACAACAACTGTTGTAGTACTGAACAATGA